>CAZYBD010000131.1:0-14765 GCA_964645515.1 uncultured Dehalococcoidia bacterium
GGTGTTCAGCAAAGACGGCACTTTTCTACGAAAATGGGGCTCCCGGGTCGACGGTGACGGTCAGTTCTTGCTCCCCTGGGGGATAGCGATCGACGGGTCCAACGATGGGCGTGTGTACGTAGCCGACACCTATAAGCACCGGGTACAAGTGTTCAGCAGCGATGGGGCCTTCTTGTTCAAGTGGGGCTCTCAAGGCACTGGCGATGGCCAATTCGACACCCCTTCAGCGATAGTGGTGGACGGGTCAGGGCACGTATACGTTGCCGATTTTCAAAATCAGCGGATGCAGGTGTTCAACAGTGATGGTACTTTCCTACGCAAATGGGGATCTCAGGGCACTGATAATGGCCAGTTCCGAGACCCCATTGGCATAGCAGTGGACGAGTCCGGACGAGTGTACGTTGCTGACAGGACCAATCACCGAGTACAGGTGTTCAGCCACGATGGCACTTTCTTACGAAAGTGGGGCACACAAGGAACTGGCTATGGCCAATTTCAGGAACCCTGGGGGATAGCAGTGGACGACTCTAACCGAGTGTATGTAGCAGACACCTACAATCACCGAGTGCAAGTGTTCGACGCCAATGGTGCATTCCTTGACAATTGGGGCTGCCCTCGTTCTAGTGATAACCAGGCAAACGTGCACATCCCTGGAACTAAGCTGCCTCCGGACTCATGGGGCTCTCCGGGTGCTGGATTTGGCCAATTCAGCACCCCTTCTGGGATAACTGTGGACAGAACCGGGCGAGTGTTCGTGGCCGATAGAGGTAATCACCGCGTGCAGGTGTTCGACGCCGACGGCGTTTTCCTGGGCACAACGAGTGGCGTGTTTGGCAACGGAGATGGACAGTTCAAGGACCCCCTCGGTATTGCTGTGAACGGTTTCGGGGAAGTGTACGTAGTCGACGTGAACAATAACCGGATACAGGTGTTCAGCCTTACTCCAACAGAAACCGCCACGCCCAGACCCACTCATACACCGTTCGAACCTTGTGCCGAAGAACAGCAGACGACAACTGGCACTCAAGGAGATCGGATCTCGCCCGTCAATTTCAACCTCACCGTGAGTAAAGGCGGCGAAGGCACTGGAAATGTCCAAATCAGCGCGGGGCCGAGCAGTTCATTTGAATGCCTAGAGGCACAATGTTTCTATGAAAGTATTCAAGCGTTGTTCGTGACCGTAGTTGCGATGCCGGGTCGAGGCTCGGAGTTCCAGGGATGGTGGATAGCGGACCAACCCGAGGCATGTCCCGGGACAGGATCTTGCAAGATCACCATGGGCAAGAACGTGACCGTGATTGCCACCTTCACGCCGTCATAAATGGCGTGTTCGAGCCGTTTGAAGCGTCAGGATACCGGACAATCCAGCACCTTCCAGGACGTATGTTTCCACACCAATTCAGCCGTGGTGACAACTTTCATCCGTTAGTCAAAATATCCAATATGTTGCCTGCCCTGCCACTGGCCATTCGGTAGAATTCTGTGTAACCGCAGTTTGAACATGACACAGAAGCGAACTTTTGATTTTGGAGGTTCAAAAACCTCGACGCACCTGAACCGGTCGTTCTAATTTCTCCCTCTGTATATTCTGTTACTGAACATTTTATGCAACTGAACTGATGCTGCTCCATACCCTATACCTCGCATTAACGACTTGGATTTTTACAAAGGACTGTTTGGGCATATGCGTTGAACTGGATCCTAGTCCCAAAGTGACTGAAGCCAGCCCAACGTTGCGCCAACCGCCTCTTCCCACACATCCTCCCTCGTTTTACCGCTGGCCTTGGAAATTGCAAACCCGTGATCGGCTCCCTCCAAAAAGTAAAGGGTGGATCTGGAAACATCGGCTGCGGCAGCCTCTAGTTCTTGGGGAGCGCCAAACGAGTCCTTGGTGCCGGAGCAAAACAGCGTCGGGATACCAATGTTTGGAAAGTGCCCATTGCGAACCTTATCAGGGTTACCTGGCGGCCTCAGCGGGTAGGCGAACAAGGCCAAGGCATCCACCACAATGCCTTGGGCAACGACTTGGGAACCAATTCTGCCGCCCATAGACCGCCCACCGATAACGATCTTGGATGCGTCGACTCGGACAGTCTCGATAATCTCGCACCACGTGGATTCCAAAAGACGTGGTGCGTCCGGCCGTCTTTTTCGTGCCTCCATATAAGGGAACTGAAATCTTACGGTTGCGATTCCCGAAGTCGACAAACGGGCAGCCAAGAACTTCCCGAACCCGTCATCTATGCTGGATCCGGCCCCTGGCGCATAGATGAAATGGGCCCGCGCCGCTCGCCCCTCGGACGGAGTGATAAGTACCGACACATCTTCGTCGCCGAAGGTTAACTTGGAGAAATGATCAGTCAAGTTTCCAAACCTTAATGTATTGGTCCAAGCCAGATTGCTGGACAGCGGAGAGGGTAGAATCTCCGTAACCGGGGATGTTTTCACGCCTAGTGTTGAATACCAAGGCGTGGTACCTGCTCATTGCCTTCGATTTGGCCAATATCTACGCCTCTTCGGTGACAGTTGCTTCGTGACCGGCCTCCAGCAAAAATCTTTCTAGGACAGGGGTGGATTCTTCATACGGGTGGCGCCCTCCGGAGATTACAAGCAACTTCACTAAACTCAGCCTCCACAAATGGAATTGTACCGGGCCGTTCTTATACAGTCCTTAGTCTCGTATTTTCGGTTATCGGCGCAAGTCCATGAACTCGTCGGCCATGAAGATCAGCGCCACCACACCCAAAAGGGTGCCGCCGGTGAAATATCCCACCGTCCCAAGCTCCCACGTCCTGTCGCTGAATCCCACAATTAGTCCGATGATGCCGAGGGCAATACAGCCCACCGCGAACATTCTGGCCATCCAAGTTCTCCACCTTTCCATCACTGATCACTCTTCCTAGTAAAAATGCTTTACGGCTAGAGGCCGCACGTCAGTCGCTGTATTTGGCAAGCAGTTCCTGGTCGCCTTCCGCGGTCAGCCGTCCACTGTTCAGCGCCTGGTCCAGACTAATGCGCCCGTAGGCCAACAGAACCAACATTTCAGCGTCGCAAGAGAATATAACGGCCGCCTGCTCTGGGCCTGTCTGTTCCATCCTGGCAGCACCTTCACCGACAACGATGTCGTAACTGCCTGAGACAGTTCCAGTTAAGGAAAAACGGAAGCGGGTTAAAGTGGCAATAGACGAACCAGGGTTGTAAAACCTGCCGACAATGAACACCGGCAGCAGGTTGATGTTGTTAGGCAGAACCTTTTCCGACAATCGGCCCGGTGGCTCGAGCACCGAGCGGATGTCCCATTCATGTACCGTCAATTCCGTGAGCCTCAGGTCCAGGTAATTAGAAACCGGCATAATGGCTAACGGATGGTAACAAGATTTATCCAAGTCTTTCGGGCCTAGGCCGGCCAAAAGCTGGTCTAAGCGCTCGCACTGGGACGAGAAGGTCGCAACGAGTCGTGTACCAAGATTCTCCCGATGGGCGATCATGCGTTGGGCGTTGGATTCCATTCGAGTCTCCAGGTCTTCCTCTCCAGCCGGCATAGACCCCTCCGGGGCCAACGAATCGCCGCGAACCCCACGCTCAATGTTGCCGTAGTAATTGTCGGCA
This sequence comes from uncultured Dehalococcoidia bacterium, assembly GCA_964645515.1. Lineage (GTDB taxonomy): Bacteria > Chloroflexota > Dehalococcoidia > Lucifugimonadales > UBA3495 > VXOI01. The sequence continues at coordinate 3,610 of CAZYBD010000131.1, forward strand.
CCCATGCTGAGGTGGGCAATCACATCGGCATTGTTCCAAGCGGCACAGGCGCTTTGGCGAGTCAGGTCTGCCGGGGTAAGGCTCTCAAAATATTGCACCAGTCGCAGGGACTCGCTCCGCACCAACGCAATCGGGTCTTCCGAAGTGACCATAAGGCCTCCCTATGCTGCATATTGGCGACCGCCAACTGGAGGGCCGGATCTATCGGCCCATCATCGTCACCGAGTTATCGGCAGGGTTGTATTGGTAGCGGGTAATGCGATCCAGCTTCTGTGACTCCAGACGTACCACAACGGACCGGCCTCCGTTCACGTTGTTTTCCGTCACGTTTAATGTATTGTGTATCTCCCCAGGCATGAAGAACGCTACCGAGCCATCCTTCTGAACGAAGTTCCCGGTCTCTTTGATCTGGATCCGCTCCACACCTTCCCCGGGGTAGTGCCAGCGCCACTTAGTCTGTTTGATTGCTCCGTCGCGGACACCGTAAACGACCCAGGCGGCACCATGGTCATGGGGCAGGTTGTCTTGTCCGGGAGTCTGCACCGAACACATAAGATAGAAACCGTTGCCTGGAAGTCCCAAATCTTCGTCTATATGCAGGTCGTACCGACCGAAACCACCTTCTTCCGGTAGCTCCAACGCTACCTCCAGCCAACCAGGCTCGGCCAGCAATTGCTCCATACATTCCGCGACCGCCTGCGCTTGGACCAGAGGGTCTTTGTTCGCACGAAAGATTGCTTCGACATCGGAGATGAACGCCTCCATCGTGTAGACCATTGTTTGAGTCATGCGAGACCTCTCTTTCGCCGGATGTAACTTAGAAGCATTGTGAGGATGTAAATTTACGGTGTCAACGCGACGGGAGTACCTCAAGAGATTCATCTTGTAAAGCTGGTGTCGCAGCTCCGCAAACGCTATCATTACGCCATATTCAATTAGGCACCCGACATCTACGGCAAACTCCTGATTACTGAAGGATTCCTATGCCGCAAAGCTACTCATTATTAATAGGCACCGTGGGCCAAGGACTGAACGTTAGCTCGGATAACGGCGATAACTGGACCAAAATAAGGCAACCAATCCCCACCGAATGCAACGTCAGGGCCCTACAGACCTATCCGGACAACCCGCACCATATACTGGCCGGATCGGACGGTATGGGCCTTTTTCGCAGCGAGGATAACGGTATTTCGTGGGAAGCAATAGAGTCCCCCACTGTTGGCCTCGAAGTGTGGTCGGTGGCAATAGACCCGGCAAATCCGGACACAATTTTTGCCGGGACCAAGCCGGAAGGCTTCCGGTCCAGGGACGGCGGCAACTCCTGGGACAAGTTGGACATGGGGGTAACCAAAGAATGCCCCATCGGCACTCCCAGGACCACCAACATCATCGTTGACCCCCGGGATAGTCGCACGATCTGGGCCGGTATTGAAGTCGATGGGGTATACAAGAGCCTGGACGGTGGGGATACCTGGGTGCACCTCCCCGACCTCGGCCCAGACCCCTTCCAAGGAGACATCCACGGCATGGCGCTGAGTCCTGGACGAACCACTTCAATTTTCTGCACTAGCCCCTTCGGCATCGCCACCAGCACCGACGAAGGAGAGAGCTGGGACTATCACTACTTCCCTAAGATCAAAGAGGACGATGTCCGGTCCTATTGACGCGGCGTGTTGCTCAAGTCCAACGACCCGGACGTAATGTTCGTCGGCAACGGCGATTTCATCCCCGGCATGACCGGAGCAGTACAGATGACCAGGGACGGCGGAAGGAGCTGGGACAAGGTCAAACTGCCGGTGGAGCCAAACTCGGTGGTCTACTGGCTGGCTACCAATCCACAGATGCCCGACGTCATCGCTGCGGCCAGTATCTTCGGCTACGTTTACCTGACCGAGGACGGCGGTAACTCCTGGCGCAAGCTGTACAAGGAGTTTGGCGAGGTAAGGGCGCTGGCTGTTACCCCCAATTAGCCTCGATGCCATAATTTTACCCGGTGCCTACCTAGAAGCTGGTTTTAAACCTGCCTCTACCTACCTTTTAACGTTGCCGAACAGCTAAGTCCTTGGAGCCCTTTGCCACCGTTTAGCCTCCCTAATAATGGGGAAGTTGACTCTGACTAACGGTGAAACCCAACCTCCCCGCTTTATAGGAGGCGGTTAAGGGAAGTAGTCTTAGAGGGCCTCCGGAGAGGTGATCCGATCTCCCAGATTGAGCCAACGGTTTCGCCATTGTAAATGATAGCAACGGCGCGTGGACCGGCACAACCGTGCCGTCCTGAGTGGCCGATACCGTTTGGATCAACGGCTTGTCGCCGCTAGCTATACCGAAACCCACAGAGCTGACTGCTTTCCCAGCGGACACGTCACCGCTGATGAAAATCGCTCCATCCATGTGTTGGAAGACCAACAGCTTACCAACCGCGTCGCAAACAGCCACTCTGAGAATTATATTCTTGTCCTTCGCCGCTTGGCTGCCTGCCGCGCACTTACGGTTGGCGTTGCTTAGCAAGAGTACCGTTGCAATTCCCCTATTCTTGCCCGTCGTAGGCACACAATACACCACCGATGGTTCTGAGCAGACAACTCTGCCACGTCCTGTCCGGCAATCGGTTGCTGACCGCTTCCGCATTGACTATAATCTCGCGAAACTAGGCTTAACTTTAGCGATTTGCGTTCTCATGCCAAGTCGCCGGTACTATTAGTCGACTCCCGGGTAACAGGAGGAGCCAGCATGGTAGACCGCCTTGCGCGACCCACAGATTCTCCCGAGATCTACTGGTTTTCCGAGCAGCCGTATGGTCCCGTGACCAGTCGGGACCTGGAAAAGTACGATTCAGGGAGACTCGGCTTCCCAAATACTTATTTCGACCCGGAGAAAGCCAGCGTGCTCTACAACCAGTACCACGAGCAGTACGCCTTAGCCGATGAGGTCGGCTTCGACGGCATCATGAGTAACGAACACCACGCTTCCTATTGGTGTATGAAACCTGCCGTCAATCTGGACGCAGCCGTGATATCCAAACTTACCAAGCGTGTGAAAATTGCGATTCTGGGGAACGTCATAGCAGTCAACGATCCCATTCGCATGGCCGAAGAAATCGCCATGTTGGACTGCTATTCCGGAGGTAGAATCATCTCTGGGTTCGTTCGAGGCACAGCGGTGGAGACCTTGCAGGGCGGGATCGAGCCTTCAGAAAACCGGGCCAGATTCGAGGAGGCCCACGACCTGATTATCAAGTGCTGGACCGAACCCGGGCCTTTCCGATATGAAGGCGACTATTACCACTACCGAGTGGTTAACCCCTGGGTGGTACCGATGCAGAAGCCGCGACCCGATATCTGGTTCCCGGGCACCGGAAGTCCCGAGAGCGTGGTTTGGGCCGCCAAACACGGTCACCCTTACATGAACCTGGGGGCTTTGGTCGACACCACCGAGTGGTTGAAACAAGTCTATATAGACACCGCGGCTGACGAGGGCTGGAAGGCCGGCCCCGAGCATTTCGGCTATCTACTCCGATGCCTGGTTGCCGACACCGACGAGAAGGCTATTGATCTGGGCCGCGAGTTCATGTGGACCATCGAGCACCGGCAACGCGGTCCCATCGAACACAATGACCCGCCCGGTTACCAGTCACGCGCCGCAGTCGCTGTGAAGGCACAGCGTCCCACCGGCAACGTGGCTGGGGCAGGCGGACTTGGCGTAGGCCTTAGCTACGACGAGCTAAGGGGCGTTAATAACATCATAGTCGGTAGTCCCGAGACCGTAACCGAAAAGCTGACGGAGGTCATCGACCGCCTCAGTCCAGGCTACATCCACATCTACGGCAATGAAGGCGCCATGAAACACGAAGACGTCATGCGTTCCATCGAACTGTTGGGCAATGAGGTTATCCCGGCGCTCCACGAAGTCAAACTAAAGCCCTACGACTAAAAGACCCAACTACCCGGTCCGCAACACCTTCCTAATTCGAAACACCTCGACCGCCCGGTCAGGCCGGGATCGGTTTGCCGTTGGGGTGCGGTAAACATATCTCGTGGACAATCACGAATTTCACATCGTGAACCGTGTCTTCTTTTATATGGGCAGATTCAGATAAATCGCACGGCTTTCTTTGACTACATCCCAAGCTGTAAAGGCGCTGACCAGACAGGTCTTCTACAACAACTCATTGGACCATAGATTCTTACCATCCCTGCGCGGTGACTCAAAGACTAGAGGGCTCGACAACTCTATATAACACCTACGAGGTGCGGCTAGCCTAGCACTGTACCGAGCACGGCCACTCTGTAGACAATAGAAGACGCTCATAAAGTCCTACGAGAACGCAGGCGTCCCGCATTTGAGCACATAGGCGTTACCAGCAACGCTGAGAACTCACGTCTGACTTACTTCAGTGGCAAGTGGCAGGAAGAGAACCACGTCCCTAATTCGTTCACCTACTCTACCGTCCTCAGGTCTATACTAGTTATCAGTGACGACTAAATTCTAATAGCCAACATCGCATGATTCCTGCACAAGTTCCATATTTTCCTCGCGGCTAGCAACAGCGATGACCAAGTCCAACCAGTCTACGCAAGGATATCAGCCATATGGCGGGCAAGACCTCTAGCAGCAACGCCGACCTCGCAACCAATGCAGAGCTGCCGGATACGTCTAGCTACAAAGAAATAGCGTAATTGATCTCTAACAGCGTGGACGGCACCGTTAATACAAACTCCGTTCCACAACAGACGGCCTTGTTGGTCAGCCAACTGGCTGGACCCTGATTGCGTGATACGGTACTAACGAAGGAAGAACTGGTTAAACCGATGGCGGAGTTATTGGTTTAACCGTACGCCACTACCACAGCCACTAGCTGCAGCTAGTGGCTCGAGAGAAAAGGCTCATAGGTAGGACGAAGTTGAGTCTCTGGATTGGATCACCGACTACCACTGAATCAACACATTCCACCACTGAGAGTCCAGAGACTGCCAAAAAATACCTGTGCCATTTATGGTTAATCTAGATAACTCCCTGAGCTTGCCAAGAACTTGGTGCGGCACTCCAGGCCGCAGAAATAGATCCACGCACCTTCATGGAAAATGCGAGTGCCCTGCTGCGGGTCTAGTTCCGAGGCGCCGTGGACTGTCTGCGAGGTCTGGCTGCGCGCCTGCTCTTCGTCGATTTCCTTGCCGCATACTGGATCTTTGCCCATTGTAATTCTCCAAGGGTGGGGCTAAAGCTGGTTTAGACTCCTGTGGGCAGAGGCACTCCCAAACGCACTTTCCCTGGTTGGTCCAAAAGGGCCGCAGCCACCTTGGCTCGGTGCTCGAAGCTGGTGCCCAGTCGCATCGTCCAAGCCGAAACCCGACGGAACCAAAGGTGCAGGTCAAACTCCATCATGAACCCGATGCCTCCGTGGATCACCTGCGACGATCGTACTACTGACTCACACTTTTCGTTGCAGAAAGCTTTCGCTTGGGATACCTCGACACCAGCAGGCATCCCTTGGCCCATCTTCCACAACGCTTCGTAGGTCAACAACTGGGCGCCGTCCACGTGCAATAACATGTCGGCGCATAGATGCTGAATCGACTGAAAGGCGCCGATGGGGCGGCCGAACGCCACTCGGTTTTTGGCGTATTCTATGGCCATCTCAGCATCCTTGCGGGTGGCGCCTATCATCTGGCAACACAGCAGAGCGGTGGCCCGTTCCAACATACGCTCCGCCACCGGCCAACCATTATGTAACTCGCCGACCAAGTCGGTTTCGGTCACCCTCACTCGGTCGAAAGTCACTCTGCTCTGCTTGTCTTTTGCCAGTGTGATCAGGGGAGACTGTGAAACGCCGGCGCCGTTGCAGTCTATGAGGAAGAGAGAGATTCCTTCGTTACCTTGGGACCCCGCCACGGTCCGGACGGCCACCAGGCATTTTTGAGACACGGTGAAATTATCAACGAACATTTTCTCGCCGACCAGCAGCCAAGCGTTACCGTCAGCCTCGGCCGGCTGCACCAACGCCTCAGGCACCAGCTTGGGGTCGCGTTCGGTAAAAGCCCAAGTCAGCACCATCTCTCCAGCAACGACTGCCGGCAAGACTTCCCGACGTTGCGATTCGCTCCCAGCTTCGGCGATGGCCAAAGCGGCCACCATCGTACTGTGCATTGGCACTGGCGCCAACACCCGGCCGGTCTCCTCCAGCACCAAGCCTAGATAGGTCAGCGGCAATCCCTGTCCACCGTACTCCTCTGGAAACGGCAGGCCCAGCCAGCCTAGGTCGGCCATTCGTTGCCAGAGGGCCGGTGGGTAACCCAAGTTGTCCAACTCCATCTCGCGAACCAGCGTAGGAGTGACCTCGGCTTCGAGAAACTCCCTGGCCACGTTCTTGAGCATTTGCTCTTCTTCGGAAAGTAGGGTATCCATGGAGCTACTCGTTACCCTCGCGGCAAGCCCAGTCCGCGGCGTGCCATCTGGTCCCGCATCACTTGGACACTGCCGTGGTTTATTCCCGACTGGAACGCTCCCATGACATTGTGGGCGAACACTCCGTTCTCAATCGCCTCATCAGAGCCGTTTAACAACTGGGCGTAGGGACCCAAAATTTGAGTTATGGCCTCGGTGGTATGGACGCCGTGCTCCGGTGCCCAGACCTTTTCGGCGGAACCTTCGTAGGTGAAATCGCCGCCTCGTTCCACTAGGGACATGCTGCGCATGGTCATGAGGCGGCATACCTGGGCTTCGATCCACAACTCTGCCAGCTTGTCCAGCACTGCCGGGTCTTCAGCTGGGGAATGGCCACCGAAATCGTTCCCTTTCACACAGTTTACAATATCCTCATCCCGCTGAACTGAGATCAGGTAACGGCTGGCGCCAACCCGGTCCAGATTGAGTCCCATAGCACCCACATACCAACCGGCGTTTTCTTCGCCCAACATAGCGGATGCCGGAACCCGTACGTCTTCCAGGAAAGTCTCGTTGGTCCGGCTCATACCGTAAGTGGTCCCCACCGGCGCCGGAGGATCGTTTTGGATGGTCCATAGAGGTCGCACCGAAATCCCCGGAGTATCCATGGGAACAAGAAAAATAGATATCCCTCGGTGCCTGGGGGCGTCGAGGTCGGTCCGGGCCATCAAGTAGAGGTGGGTCGCGTAGTGCGCGGCCGAGGTGTACATCTTTTGGCCATTTATGACGTACTCATCGCCGTCCCTGACGGCCCGGCATTGGAGTCCCGCCAAATCGGCGCCAGCCTGGGGCTCCGTGAACCCCAGGGCAAAGATGATTTCGCCGCTGATCAGACCTGGGATGAAGTGCTGCTTCTGCCCTTCCGTTCCGGCAGCCAATATCGCCGGCGCTCCGCTTCCAGCTCCGCCTACAGCTATACCCAGTCGTCCGAACTCTTCTTCTACAATGTACTGGTCCATACGGCTACCGCCCTGCCCACCGTATTCAACCGGCCACGCGATGCCGATCCATTTTCGTTCCGCTGCTTTCCGAATGAGCTCACTGTAATGGGCACCGCGGACGCCTTCCCGGCTCCGTTCCAGTTCGTCCAAGACCTCCTGAGTCACATGTTCGGCAATAAAGTCTTGGACGTCTTTACGAAGGGCTTCTTGTTCCGGGGTGTAAGCGAATTCCATGAATACCCTCGTTGGCGTAGACCCACAGTGGCACGGTGCAAGAATAGGTGGAGCCCATTTTCTTGCGTTGTTATTTCAGTGTCAATAGAAAGCCGAAGGGTAGGAACTACCCTGCCGTGATTAAGTGATCTCAAGCAGCACCGGCCGTATCTCATCTATGAGCGACGGCAGAAACTCCTCCCAATCACCAACGATGCCGAAGTCGGATGACCCGCGAAAGAAGGTGGCTCGACGGTTCTGGTTGACGGCGATGATGACGCCGGCTCGCTGTAGACCGACAGTGTGATTGAAAGCTCCCCTAATTCCCACCGCCAGGTAGACTTTTGGAGCGATGGTTCGCCCACTAATCCCCACCTGCAGCTGTTGGGGCAGCCACCCGTGGTGGGAAACGTCTCGAGTGATGGCCACCGACGCTCCAATCGACCGGGCCATCTCTTGCAATCGGGGCACGTTTCTTTCACCAACTCCCATGCCGATTCCCAAAACTACCTGCGCCCGAGCCAGAGCCAGCCCTTCTTGGTCCTCCTGAAACTCTTCTCTCACCAGTCTGACATCCTGTCTCTTGAATTCCACTGCTTGCAGAGTGTCGACCGAGGCAGCAGCGCCAGTCTCCAGCGCGGCTGATGTCAACTGCCCGGGACGAATGGTGACCAGATTGGGCAGGGTTTTGGATAGTATGGGCGCGATGACGTTGCCGCCCAAGGCCGGTTTCAACTGAACCAACCGGCCTTCTTCGTCTATTTCCAGATCGATGGCGTCTCCGGTGAGCCCAAGCCCCAAGCGGGCCGCCAACCTCGACGCCAAATCCCGGCCGTCGGCAGTAGATGCGAAAAGGACTGCGTACGGCCCGCTCTGGAGTACAGCATCGGCCAAGGACAGCCCAACGCCCCTACCGAAGCTGGGTCCCAGTCCCGACCCATCCAACACCATAACCCGGTCCGCGCCACGGGCTGCGAGTTCGGAAACCTGAGAATCACCCCCGGCGCCAAGCAAAACGGCCGCGACTTCGCTCTTGGTGATCTGGGCCAGTTCACGGGCCTTGCCTAGCATCTCAAAGGTGACATGGGCAAGACCATTTCGAGTCGGCTGGGCGACTACCCAAATGCTTTTTTCGCGGCTACCCGAGAACCTGGGGAGGACATGAGGAGCATTAGCCTCGCCGGCCTGTTCGATATCCTCGAGTCGTTGCCGTAAAGAATCCCTTATCTGTTTGGCTGCCTCGACCGGAGTAACCTCCTCCAGCAGCACACCCAAACGGTCAGGTTCCACCAGACGGATCTCCTCCACCCAGGTTGGCGAGCCTGCCGAGCCAACCTGGGATGTATCGGCACTGAGGTCCGCACAACTGACCTGCTGAATTGGCTTGCTTTCGGCTTCGGCCATCTGTTCCCGGTTTGGGTAGCGCTCGGGCGCCACGCCTTCGGTTACACAGACCACAGCGGGTAGCATGCACTCCAATACTTGAAAACCCTCGTCGGTAATGCGCTCAACTACGAACCCGTCCCGGCCAGCTGTCAGATCCAATCTCCTCGCGTGGCTAACGTGGGGAAGACCCATGATCTCAGCAACTTCCGGCCCCACCTGACCGGTCTCGCCGTCGGTGCTATTCCGGCCGCATATGATTAGGTCAGGGTTCTCCTTGGCCAGTGCCATCGCCAGGACTCGGGAGGTCGCCAGTGTGTCGGACCCGGCCAGCGCCCGGTCGGTAATTAACACCCCGCGGTCGGCTCCCAAGGCCAAGCAGTTGGTCAGGCCCTCAGCGGCCCCCGGCGGGCCCATGGTCAAGACGACAACTTCATCATCGGGACCATTTTTGAGATCCACCGCTCTTACCAATCCTAACAGGTCAAAAGCGTTTACCTCGGATGGCACGCCATCTCTGACGATGGTCTTGGCTTTGTAGTCGAACTGGATACGTGCGATGACCGGCACGTACTTCATGCAAACAGCTATTTTCATTAAAGAGCTACTCTATACTAGGGGCAATTTCGTGCGGCTTCCGGTGCCGCCTGACCTCGCCAGCCGGCTAGCGGTCGGCCGAAATATTGGCGTCAATAGTCTCTCTTTTTACCTGAGCCGCCAAGTGTCTCAGACGAGAGCTAATCGAAACAGGGAACCGTGGCGGCCGGTTCAGGGATTTAAACCGCGGGGCAAGTGCCTCGAAGTCATCTTCGAATCGCTGCCGGATGTCTGACAAGGAGGGACTGCTGCCCGTGGGGGCGCCGCCGGCCATCACCTGATGCATTATGGGTTCAGCTGATGGCAGCATCTCATCTTGGAGACCAATGACGTCTTCGAGCAGGAATCCTTGTTCGTCTCGGAGGCGGAATACTTGCTTGGCGCCGGGTAGTGAGACCTTGCCGGTGCTAAGTTTCATAACGGGCCGTTGATCGTAGCTGACTAGCTTGTAGGACATGTCCGTCCACGGCGCGTCTGCAGATACTCCGGCCTTGGTGCCCACACCAAACAGATCGATGGGAGCCCCAGACAGCACCAACGATTCCAATTCGTATTCGTCCAGTCCGCCGCTGACCAGGACCTTCACGTAGTCCAAGCCTGCGGAGTCTAGAACCTGGCGGACCCGGCGGCTCAATTGGGCAAATTCTCCCGAGTCCAGCCGGACGGCTAACATGCGGTCTCCCCGGACCTCCATCTCTTTGGCAACCTGTACGGCATTCCAAGTCCCGGCAACAGTGTTGTATGTATCAATGAGCAAGACGGTTCTGGAGGGAAACGCCTGGGCATAAGCTCGAAAAGCCTGTAGCTCCGAAACAAAGCAGGAGATGAAAGAGTGGGCCATCGTCCCAGAAGGAAGGAGTCCATATTTCTTGGCAGCCAATACATTACTGGTTGACTGAAATCCGGCGATAAAGCTGGCTCGTGCCATTTTCATTGCAGCATCCGTGCCCTGCGCCCTCCTTGAGGCGAAGTCAGCGACTCCCCGGCCTTGGGCTGCCCACACGCAACGGGCCGCTTTGGTGGCCAGCGTCGATTGCAGGTTCACCTGGTTAATGATGTAGGTCTCCAACAACTGGGCTTCGATTATAGGCCCCGTAACCTCCAATATCGGTTCGTCGGCGAAAAAGGGTCTCCCTTCTGGGATTGCTCGTATGCTTCCGGTAAACCGCACCCCCTTGAGGTATTCCAGAAAATCGTCACTAAAGATGCCTGTTGACGCCAGGTAGTCCACTGCGTCAGCGCCAAATGCCAACGACGTCGCATAGTCCAGCACATCCTCCAGCCCGGCGGTAACGAAGTACCCACGGTTGGGCGGATAGCTCCGGACGAACAGGCTGAACGTGGCAGGCTCGAACATCCCCTCACGAAAATATGCCTGGGCCATGGTCAGTTCATAAAGGTCAGTAAATAGCCCTGCTAGACTATTCATTTGAGGGGGCGACTGTTCCAAATACGATCAGGTCATCGGAGTTGATGGTCACTTGATGCACAGATTAGCAAGAAATGTACGCTGCTTTCGACGCTAATTTTATCTTGGCGGTCCACAAGTGGTGTCAACCAAGTGTAATATTGACTCTGACA
>CAZYBD010000132.1:0-4149 GCA_964645515.1 uncultured Dehalococcoidia bacterium
ACCATGCTCGATGACGACCTTGCCGTTAACGATTACATAGTCGATACCTACGGGGTAGTGCTTCGGGTCTTCTCTGGTCGCGTGGGTCTTAACCGTATTGGGGTCGAACACCACGATGTCGGCTTTGAACCCGTCACGTAGGATACCCCGGTCCGGCAGGCCCAACCGCTGGGCCGGGAAGGAAGTCATCTTTCGGATGGCCTCCGGAAGTTGCAGATGTTTTTCGGCTCTGACGAACTCGGCCAGCACGATGGGGAAACAGCCGTAGGTCCTGGGATTGGGGTACTCGCCGAAAAGAATGGCGTCGCTGGCTATCATCCCGCTGGGGTGGGATACGAAGGCGTGGAGAGTCTGGGCGTTGGTTCCCACGCCTACCGTGGAGATAAATAGGTTCTCTTCCAACAGCAGGTCGAACAAGGCGTCCGCCGGATGTTGACTACGCATCTCCGCTATATCGGTTATCAGCTTACCGTCGTACTTTTTGTTCTGAGGCTGGCGGAAGTTGGTGAGCCAGTTATTTTCCAGCCGGGCAGTCGAATCGCGGACCATTTCTTGTTTCATTCGCTCCCGGTCGCCGGGATCCCGGAGGGCTGCAATCAAGCGTTCCGGTCCACCGTCCTTGGCCCAGTGAGGTAGTCCTATGGCTATGGTGGTGCCGGAAAAGGGGTATGTGTAGCAGTCGAAGGTGACGTCCATACCTTCGTCTCTGGCGTTTTCCACTAAGCCGATGTAGTCTAAGTGGCTGCCTACGCCCGATGCGCCTTGGCGGTAGTGGGTGAGATGGACAGGGCTATGGCCCAGCCGTCCGACTTCTAGCGCCTCTTCCCAAGGAGCTAAAAGTCCCTGGGAACGCAGACTAGCCCGCGTGTGAGTGTGGTAGAAGCCACCCATGCGGGCGGAGACCTCTGCCAGCGCGCCGAGTTCCGCGGTATTGGCGTAAGAGCCTGGAGGGTAGTCTAGTCCTGTGGAAAGTCCCCAGGCTCCTTCTTCCATAGCCTCCCTGACCACCGACTTCATGTCTTCTAATTCGGCACTGGTGGCCGGGCGGTCGTTCCAACCAACACTCCAGATGCGCACGGGTGAGTTGCCGAGGATGAAGGCTTGGTTTACGGCTACGGAGTTGTCGTACTTGCCCAGCAGGTCAGCTACTGAAAGCCAGTCTGCCGGAGAAGGTGGGTAGCCGTTTAGACCCGAATCCAGCCAGATATAGCGTTCTAGCTCCTCCTGGTTCTTGAAGGGAGCGTGCGCTATGCCGTCGATACCTGTTAGCTCGGTGGTCACGCCCTGGCGCACTTTGGGGTCGTGGTGCGGTTCGCCCAAGATTGTTAGCCCAGCGTGTGAGTGGAGGTCTACGAACCCGGGACAGACCACATAGCCTGAGGCGTCTATGGTGCGGGCGGCCTGGAGGTTCGAGATGTCGTCTCTCCTGATCGCGACCTGGTCGCCTTCCACTATCACGGAGGCAAAAAATCCGGGGCTGCCGGTGCCGTCTATTATGAGCCCGTTATTGATGATTAGGTCTGGCATGACTACCGCAACTCCCTAAAAGGCCAGTAGCTTTCACTACGCGCACTAGATGGCGGAACGATAGCACAACCTGCCTGGGCTGACTACTGCAAGTACCCAGGGAGCACATTGCTGTTGATACTGAAGTCTTCGAAAACCTTGATCTCGCAGACTGACTCGTCCCACTCCAACACCTGTAGGTCCGCCCTGGGGAAGTCGCGGGGCCCGGCTGTGATAAGAGTGACGCCTTAAGACACCGCGGTGGAGGCGATCACGGTGTTGGTTACGGATATGGTTATTCCCAGGTGCTAACCAATTCTTCGGACAAGACGACATTTGTGCGTGCCAAAATCAAATTCCCGAAGTTTGACTACCAGCAATTACGCATATTTATCCTGCACCTAAAGGATGGGAGGCCCCATGTGTACAGATAAACCCACTATACTGGTTGGTAGCGGCATGGTTAAGTCGGAGTGGATACTGCTGTTCAATCCAAGAAACGAGTAAACGCCTGATTGGCTATCAGATACGAGGACTTAGTGAGGCAGAGCAGACCGTTTCGACGTTCCAATAGACCTTGAGCAGTGAGTTCCCGGATCTGAGTCTGGTATCGCTGGGCCAGGTCTACGCCGACGGCCGCTGAGGCCTGGGCCAAGTCTAAGCCGTCCAAGAGACGCAAGCCCAAGAACATCGTCTCGGCGCAGGTGGTCTCCTGCGATATGCGCTCCCAGCCGGCAACAGTTGTAGCGCTGATCAAGGATTCCTCGTCCAGTGTTTCTAATTGTTTTTGGCCGGCGCTCTGCCATTCAGACGCTTTGACGGCATAGTCTCGAGGTGACAGCATCGTCCAGAACCGATACGCCCCGATGCGGGAGTGGGCGCCCGGTCCGACGCCGAGATAGGGCTGGTTCAACCAGTAAATCGTGTTATGGTGCGATTCCTGCCCACGGCGGGACCAATTGGAAATTTCGTAGTGATGGAAGCCGGCGGACTCCAAGGCATCCTGAGCGTAAAGGTACATGTCGGCCGCCAGGTCGGAGTCGGGCTCCGGCAGGTTCCCTTGCTGAACCCAGCGGTGCAGGGGGGTTCCCTCTTCAAGGGTCAGAGCGTAAAGGGACATGTGTTGTGGTGAGAGCTCGATCAGGTGGTCTAAAGTTGTCTGCCACTGGGTCATGGTCTGATTGGGCAGGCCGTACATCAGGTCCAGATTGATATTGTCGAACCCAGAGTCCCGGGCGGTCTCGAAGGCAGACACCGCTTCATCTGCGCGATGTCGTCGTCCCAAAAGTTCCAGCAAGCTGTTGTTCAAACTTTGAACACCGATGCTGAGCCGGTTAACCCCTTGTGCCAGCAGCGCCGCGCAGGCTTGTGCGTTCAAGTCTCCGGGGTTCGCTTCTATGGTGATTTCCGCGGGGTCTTCAAATTCGAAAGACCTGCGGCTGACTTCTAGAGTTTTCCCGATGTGGCCGTCAGGCAGATAAGAAGGGGTGCCACCGCCGAAGAAAACCGTCCTGACTAGAGGGGCGTCCAAGGCTTGGCCCCACATCGCCAGTTCGGTATTGAGGGCGTTGTGAAAGGGCTCCATCAGGCCTTCAATACCCTGATAGGTGTTGAAATCGCAATAGGGGCACTTAGTCTTGCAGAAAGGTACGTGGATGTACAGTCCCATTCCGGGAGTCGGCACTATTTTGGTGGAAGTCGGTATGAGGGTTAGGCTCCTAGGGAGCAGTCTGGGGCGCGTACAAGCTGATTAATCGTCGTCAATCAGCCGGCTTTTGCCGTCGACGACCCCGTGAGGGTTCTTGTCTTCTGGGCGAGCGGTCGGTTTGGCGTGGCCGCTATGTTCGTCCACTACATCCCGAGGCGCCAGCTTGGTCAAGAACAGCAGTGCCAAGGCTAGCACTATCAAGTCGTCGAAGCGGCCGATGATGGGGATGTTGTCTTTGAGCAAATCGATGGGAGAGATGATGTAGACAACCGCAAGGGGCACCAACGAGCGCAGGATAATCGGGACTCGCTTGTCGAAACTAAGACGCCACACTAAACGAATAAAACGTATGATGTGAGGCAGAAATCGAGGGGCGAAATAGAGGAGGAGCGGTATGGCCAATCGTGCAAACATGGTATCTCCCGAGGTTGTCGTTCCTCCACGTTCGATTATAGACTAAGCTATGTTAACTTGGAACTGGCTAGGCACAACCGCAGGTGCACGGCGTGTTACGGTACCGCGACAATCGTCTGCCGGGAACGCCGCGTGAGCAAAAGATGGAGCCGTGAATATGCCACCTAGAGCCAAGCGAGCACAAGCCACTCCAAAACAGACTAACCGGCCAGCCACGATCGAGGGCCTCAGAAAGAGCAACTATAAAGGTCTTACCGTCCGAGAGGAAATTCGGAAGAACTTGATCGCCAAAATCCGGGCGGAAGAGATAGTTTTCCCTGGAATTGTCGGGTTCGAGCAGACGGTTATTCCGCAATTGGAAAATGCCATTCTGGCCGGGCAGGACATTATACTTCTGGGCGAGCGCGGCCAGGCCAAGTCCCGTTTGATCCGGGGGATGATCAGCCTGCTGGACGAAGTGATCCCAAAGATTGCCGGCTGCGAGATCAACGACGACCCCTATGCCCCATCTGCCAGGTCTG
>CAZYBD010000133.1:0-5434 GCA_964645515.1 uncultured Dehalococcoidia bacterium
GCGGTCATTCGAGACTAGATCGATAGCTTGGAGCCAGCGCCAGCAGACGACTGACCGGGCTAGTAATTGCTTGAAGCAAGGTGCTAATCCATCAGCCCCTCTGTTACAGGAGGGGCTGAACTTTTCCCCACACCTGGCGGCTCAGTTCTCGCTTGGACGTTGTCCCATCAAGAACCAGCCATCTTTCTGGGTCGGCCTGGGCCTGGGCCCGGTAGCCCTCTTGGACTCTACGGTGGAAGTCGAGGGGTGCTTGGTCGAAGGTATCGCTATCCTGACGTTCGATCCGGGCCAATGCCGTGTCAACTGGGAGGTCCAGGAACACCGTCAGGTCAGGCATCAGACCTCCGGTAGCCTCGCTGTTCAACCGGTCAACGAGGTTCCGATCCAACTCCCGGCCGTAGGCCTGGTAGGCAACTGTGGAGGCGACGTATCGGTCTGCCACCACAACCCGACCTGCGGAAAGG
The DNA here is from genome assembly GCA_964645515.1 of uncultured Dehalococcoidia bacterium. Taxonomy (GTDB): domain Bacteria; phylum Chloroflexota; class Dehalococcoidia; order Lucifugimonadales; family UBA3495; genus VXOI01. The sequence continues at coordinate 465 of CAZYBD010000133.1, forward strand.
GCCGGGAGTATTACTGTCCTAACCAGTTGAGCCCGCGCTGCTTCGAATAGAAAGAGCTCGCTGACTGCGGATATGGGCGGTCCAGATTTCACCAGCCGACGGAGTGATTCGCCTAAAGGAGTCCCACCCGGTTCGTGGGTCAACACGGCGTCCAGTCCCCTCCGGCGCAGGCGGTCCATCAGGCTGCGAGCTTGGGTGCTCTTACCAGTCCCATCCCCCCCTTCGAACACAATGAAGCTGGCCACAAGCTTTACGCAGTTACACTCTATAGAACATCACGGCACGCTCGGGCTCGCGGCCCTGGCTTACCGAGGCCACGTTGTACCGCTGGCCCAGCAGGTGTTGCAGACGCCGAATGTAAGGCCGCTGGGGCGTTAGCTTTACTGTTGACTCGCCGCCCAGCACTCGGTTGGCGGCTTCCTCGGCCTCTTCCATGGCCTGTTCCATGGTAGTGGTAGTAGCCTGTTCGTCCAGTTCATGGATGCGACCGCCCGAGCGGCCCCAATCGGCCACCACTGTGCGCAGGAATTCCTGCAGCTGTGGCATTGAATTCTTCCGGAGCACGCAGACCGGCTTGCCGCTGGCCTCGGCGATGCGCACCAATTGGCTGCCGCGACGGTAGTGGGTCTTGGTGGTCAGGACTAGGTCGGCCTTCCGCAACTCGTTTACGATCAGCACCGCGGCGCCACCGGACTCGGCTACGGCTGCTTCCAGTTTGTCGCGGCCTACTCCGAAAAGGAACACTCTTACTTCCGATGCCTTTCCTTCGTTGTCCTCTGCCTTTCCTTCGTTGTCCTCGATGGGTCCTGCGCCGTTGTCGCTACGGCTGGAGCGGCGGCCTTTCGGTTTCCAGGAACCTGGGGTCGCTTCGCTGGGTCTCGTCTGCTCTTCGCTCCGCTGAACTTCGCCGTCTTCGTCCAGCCACCTAACCTCCGGGGCGATAGGGTAGCCGCGCAGCCACTGGTCGACCACTTGAGCCACGTTGTCGTGGACCGCCAAACGACTCCAGCCCTGGATTTCCACCACTACGTCAAAGGTGGGTGGCGCTTTTCGTTCCAGCACGCTCTTTTGTGTGCCGCGGTACCGGGCTTCTTGGTCTCCTAGGGTTACTGTCTGAATGCCGCCGATGAGGTCTGACAGGGTCGGGTTCATGATCAGGTTGTCCAAAGAGTTTCCGTGGGCCGTGGCGATTAGTTGAACTCCTCGCTCGGCGATTGTACGTGCAGCGGCCGCCTCCTGCTCGGTCCCCATTTCGTCGATTACGATGGTCTCCGGCATGTGGTTCTCCACCGCTTCTATCATCACGCTGTGCTGTTGGGACGGCGTTCGCACTTGCATCCGTCGCGACCGCCCGATGGCCGGATGTGGGACATCGCCGTCCCCAGCAATTTCATTGGAGGTATCGACGATGATGACCCGCTTATGGGCGTCCGCCGAGAGGACACGGGCCAGTTCTCGCAGCATAGTGGTCTTGCCGACCCCAGGCCTGCCCAAGAGAAGGATGTTCTTTCCAGAGAAGGCCAGGTCTTCGATTATCTTGATCGTGCCAAAGACGGCGCGCCCCACGCGACAAGTTACACCAACAACATGGCCACGCCGGTTCCGTATCGCGGATATGCGGTGTAGGGTTCGTTCGATGCCGGCCCGGTTGTCTTCGCCAAAATCGCCGACCCGGTCTATCACCCGTTGAAGATCTTCTGCTGTGACCTCTTGGCTGTCCAGAGGTACGTCGCCTGAGGCAAATCGCGCTTCCGGAGCCCTCCCCAAATCAAGCACGACTTCCAGCGACTCTTCCACGTCTTCGCGGGCCCTGAGAGCTTCTGAAACCCGTTCGGGCAACACGTCCAGCACTAAGTCCAGTTCCTCACGAACCATTTCCTGCACCGTTGCCAATATCACGCCTCCGCCATGGAATATTCGCGACTGACTACCGGCGCCGCCAGGGGCTTCACAAGCACAGCATACCGCCCAGCCTCCTTTAAGCCCTGCCGCAACAACATCGTACCCAAGGGTTCTTGGTAGTCGGGTACTAGCCAGCTTTGGTAACCGGGTATGCGGCATAATGGGGCCAACAGGAGGGCCAGCACGTCGGTATGCTCTGGGTGGTGTAGGAGTTGTGGGGCGGTCACGTTGCCGTTTACACTGTACGCTACCCACCCGATCATCCGTCCACCGTTCCAGGTCGTTTCTTGCGCAATATTCTGTGACTGACTTTTTTGGATGTCTCGCCATTGGTCCATCGTGAGTCCGGTGCCTACCCGGATCTGCGGAGGAGTCGCGGCGCAATAAAGTTGGAACAACGCGAACTCGTCTTCGGTGCTCATAGGTGACTGGGGCCGATGGTATTGGTCTATTGTTTGAGGGTCGAGCGGCTCGGGCTGGCCGTATAGATGCACTTCCTCGTAGTAACCGAAGTAGCCGGTCCTTCGGGCCATAGTTGCCACTGGGCTGTCCGTCGGCACCCGTAAAAATACCCGTTCGGCCGACTGTTGCCCGGCTGCCTCGGCAACTGCTTCCAACAGATCCAGTCCCGTGCTGGTGGCGGTCTCGACCGTGCTATTCAGTCCAGGCAGGTATAGCCGGTCTATTTTCCAAGTCCGAGGTCCGTTCAACATCCGGGCAGAGATTAGCCCGCGAAGCTTTAGGCCGTCCCATTCCGCCACTACTGTCCGGCCGTATCGGTTGGAAAGAGAGTCCCGCCAGAACGCGGAACGACTCATTGGCCGCGATCGGTGTACGACCTCTGAGGGTACTGCCAGGTTGGCGCCTCTGGGAGCGTTAACCAGCATGCATCGTAGAATGTCGCTCAGAGTGGAACTAATTTTCATTCAGCTCCCGTTCGGGACATGAGAAGTGGCTATGCCCAGAAAGTAGCGGTGAAACCTAGTGTCTTTAGCAAGTTCTGGGTGGAACGCGGTGGCCAAGAGATTACCCTGTCGCACCGCCACCGGTCGGCCGTCTTCCAGGCTGGCCAGTACGGTCACTCCGTCTCCTACACGAATAATGCCCGGGGCCCGTATGAAGATCCCATGGAAGAACCCACAATCCAACGATCTCACTTTCAGGGTCTGCTCGAAACTGTCTACCTGGCGACCGAAAGCGTTTCGCTGGACTCCGATGTCCATGATGCTCAAGGGGATCGGGTCCTGTTCGGTAATTTCCTTGGCCAGCATTATCATGCCGGCGCAGGTCCCCCACACGGCCCGTCCCTCGTCGGCCATCTGCTTTATGGGCTCGCGGAGGCCGTAAATTGACATTAAGCGACTTAGGGTAGTGCTCTCGCCACCGGGGATAATCAGCCCGTCCAGCGAAACCAATTGCTCAGGCAACCTAATCTCCCGAGCCTCGACGCCGAGTTCAGCCAGCATGTCAATGTGCTCGGCGAAATCCCCTTGTATCGCTAAGACGCCTATTTTCAACTTGTCCTGCTAGTCAACCTCGTCTAGTAGTTGTCTAACGAATGCGGGCTATTGGCTCCGAGGGGCCAGTAGCTCTTCCTCAGGGATTGTCTTAGCGCTGATGCCGACCATGGGCTCTCCCAGGTTTTTAGAAACCTCGGCCAGAATCTTGGGGTCGTTGTAGTGGGTCACGGCTTGTACGATGGCGTGAGCCCTGCTCGCCGGGTCGCCGGATTTAAAAATGCCTGAGCCGACGAACACGCCGTCGGCGCCCAATTGCATCATCAATGCGGCGTCGGCAGGAGTTGCTATGCCACCGGCGGCGAAGTTTACCACCGGCATGCGTCCCAGATCCTTGGTCTTGGTCAGCAACTCCAGGCTCACCCGCATGTCTCGCGCTTCCACGACCAACTCATCGTCGGGCATCGTCTGCAGCTTGCGGATGGCGTCTTGTACTGTTCGCATATGCCGCACGGCCTCGACTACGTCGCCGGTGCCGGCCTCGCCTTTGGTGCGGATCATTGCGGCGCCCTCTGATATACGCCTCAGGGCCTCTCCCAGATCGCGGCATCCGCAAACAAAAGGCACTTTGAAGTCGTGTTTCCAAACGTGGTGGACCTCGTCTGCCGGCGTCAGTACCTCAGACTCGTCGATGTAGTCGACGCCAATGGCCTCCAGCACCTGAGCCTCAACAAAATGTCCGATGCGTACCTTAGCCATGACTGGAATGCTCACCGCTTCCATGATGTCGCAGATAAATGCCGGATCGGTCATTCGGGCCACGCCGCCGTCGGCGCGTATGTCGGCTGGAACCCGTTCTAGGGCCATTACGGCCACGGCGCCGGCTTCAGCTGCGATCCTTGCCTGACCGGCTGTCACCACATCCATGATGACCCCACCCTTGAGCATCTGCGCGTGACCGGCCTTGACCGTGAATGTACCTGTTAACACCTCGACCATGTTTGCCGTCCTAAATGCGGATTAGGCTCAATAACGTATTTCCGTAGGCCTCCTATTATACGATGCGGCAAACTTGATTATCAATTGCGGCTCTATCGACGCCATGCGGCCCCGTTACTCTGCCCCAGGCAATAAAAATTTCCTGTCATAAAGGGTGAGGTGTTCCCAATGTTTGCAATATCTCTTCTCTTGGTGTGCCTTAGATAACGCATCGTCACTTCGACTTTCGCCTCCCCATTGGAAGGATATTTATCGTGGCTGAGGGAATATCTCTAACCTCTCTTTGCAAAAAGGGACGTCTTTTAGTCAAGGAACCGTCCGCTACATACCACGTCATTCCGAAGGAGGCTGGAATCCACGTCTCAGCAGCTAGCTTAGGTGCCCACGTATCCAACATCAACCTGTCTTGACTGGTTTCCGCACATGAAACCATATTGTATATTCCTGCCGAGTTAGCTCAGGTGGTAGAGCACGGCTCTGAAATTGCCGTTTTCGACAGTTCGAGTCTGTCCCTCGGCACCACAGGCAATGTCGGCGAGCGGAAGTGGCTCAGTGGTAGAGCACCTCCTTGCCAAGGAGGGGGTCGCGAGTTCAAATCTCGTCTTCCGCTCC
>CAZYBD010000134.1:0-7219 GCA_964645515.1 uncultured Dehalococcoidia bacterium
AATGCTGGTGGGAGGCACTCCGATAAGAGCAATCAACGCCAGTGCCAAAGTAACCGCCAATACAGGAGATCGAGTAACCATACCAGCGTAGTCGGAGATACGGTCACTGCCCACTCTGGAGCTAATGGCGGTCAAAGCGAAGAAGGCGGTTAGGTTGGCCGCCGTGTAAGCTCCCAAGTAAAAAAGAACGCTATCTAGTCCAATGGAGGAAAATTCGGGAACGTCCAGTCCACCGTCCGCAGCCTTCACTCCGGCGGCCACCCCCACCAGTATGTAGCCGGCATGGGCAATGGTACTGTAGCCGAACAGCCTCCGGATATTAGTCTGCACAATGGCCACGGCATTGCCGATGATCATTGACGCGGCCGCCAGCCCTGCCAGCAGCGCCGCCCAGTCCAGGGCCACGTCGAAGAACCCGGTGAATAAGACCCGGACCAGCACCGCGAAGGCCGCCGCCTTGCTGGCGACCGACAAAAAGGCCACCACCGGAGTTGGGGCGCCTTCATAGACATCTGGGACCCACATCTGGAACGGCGCGGAGGAGATCTTGAACCCAAAGCCGGCGACCATCAACACGATACCGACCAATAGCGCGTAATTACCAAAAGCAACGTCGCCGGTGGCGCTGCCAATGCTGGTGGAGATTTCCGCCAACTGGGTGCTGCCGGTAAAGCCGAAGACCAACGCCATTCCGTAGAGCATCACCGCAGAACTGATGGCACCTATGATCAGGAATTTCATGCCGGCCTCGCTGGACCGGGAGTTCATCAAGAAGGCCCCCAGAGCGGCGAGAGGCAGGGTGGTTAATTCCAACGCTATGTAGATGGTGATCAGCTCAGTTGCCGCCGCCAGAAGCATCATACCGGTGGCCGAAAAGAGCAGCAGTCCAAAGTATTCACCCTGGAACCGGTCGACACGCCTCACGTAGTCCGTCGAACCCAACACCACCAAAGCGGCGGCGGCGATCACCAGGAAATTAAAGAACAACGCGAACCGGTCCACCGACAGACTACCCAGTAGGATGCTGGGTTCCCCTGCGGAGAGCATCTCGGCGCCTCGGAGCAGGGTATTGGAATCGCCAAGGTCGTAAAACTGGATCAGCGTAAGAACGAAGGGACCGGACAACGTCAGGAACGCCAAATACGGCAGGAGTCCCTTTCTGGGAACGAACAAGTCCAACAGAATAACCAAGATCGCAGCCCCTGCCATAGCCAGGTAGGGCGAGATTACGTACAGGTCGTGGGCGGTCATCTTGTCCTAACCGCCATTGAAGACGGCGACCATTGGTGCCAGTCCGGATTCAAAGACATCGGTCAATACGGCGGGGTATACCCCTACTCCGATAATGATTACCACCATCAAGGCCAGAGGTACGGCCTCGACTAGAGAGGCGTCGGACAGGTCTGCAAAACGTTCACGGGGAGCACCGAAGAAGGTGCGCTCTATCATCCACAAGATGTATCCGGCCGCCAACACGATGCCCAGCACAGCCAAGACCGTCGGCCAGTCATACGCGCGGAAAGCCCCCAGGAACACCAACAACTCGGACACGAACCCGCTGAGGCCGGGCAGTCCCAGCGAAGCCAGACCGGCGATCAACATCGCGATGGCCACTATCGGCATCCGGCCAGCCAACCCACCAAGGTCGGGGATGTAACGAGTATGGGTCTTGTCGTATACGAGGCCCACTGCCAGGAACAATAGTCCGGTGATGGTACCGTGGGTGAATAGCTGCATGGCAGCGCCATTTAGGCCGGTCACGCTGAGTGCTCCCTGGGAGACTCCTACGGAGCCTATTCCCACCAGCACCAGTCCCATATGGCTGACGCTGGAATACGCTATGAGCCGTTTCAGGTCGGTCTGGCGTAACGTGATCACTGCGCCGTACAACACACTTACCACTCCCAGGGCAATAAGCACCCAAGCGAAACGGTCCGTCTGGGTCGGGAACATGCCGACATTTATTCGCAGCAAACCGTAGCCGCCCATCTTTAGCAAGACCCCGGCCAGCATGACGCTGGCGGCGGTGGGCGCATCAGTATGAGCGTCGGGCAGCCAGGTGTGGAGTGGCCAGGTGGGGAGTTTAATCGCGAACCCAGCAAAAAATAGCCAGAACAAGCCGGCCAACGGGATAAGCACAGCCGCGGAAGTCACTGCGGTTGCCGCGGTGGAGAGCTCGATCATATTGAAGGTGCCCACCTCGGGTGTCAGAAACACCGCCACTATGGCCACCAGCATGAAAGCGCTGCCCACTATAGTGAAGATGAGGAACTTCATGGCCGAGTATTCTTTTCGACCACTTCCCCAGATGGAAATAAGCATGTACATCGGGACCAGTTCCAGTTCCCAGAAGAGAAAGAAGAGCAGCAGATCTAGGGACGTGAAAACTCCCATCACCGCCGTCTGAAGCAACAAGAGCCAGAAGAAATATTCTTTGACGCGAAGCTTCACGTTCCAGGATGCGAGCACGGCGCATAGCCCAAGGAGGCCGGTCAACGCCACCAGAGGCGCGCTCAGGCCGTCGACGGCCAAGAGGAAGTTAGCCTTTAGGCTGGCTTCTGGTATCCATGCGAATTGATCGACAAACTGGAAGCGGTCGGCTCCCTCGCCGCTGTCAAAGAGCCCGAAAACCAACAACGACAACACCAGCTCGGCCAATGCGATAAGTACGGCGAATCCGCGAATGACGCGGTTGCCGCGGAGCAGTAACAGCACCACTGCCCCCACCGCAGGTAGGAACACAATGGCGGTTAACAGCCCGTTGTAGCCGTCTACCATCGTGCGTGCCCTGCCGATCGAAGAGTGACACTCTCTCTCAAGGGAGAGGTGGTAAATGCGGCGGTTGTTTTCATGTCAGCAGGAACGCAAGGATGATTATCAACGTGCCGAAGGCGATGACCACCCCGTAGGACTGCACCTGGCCAGTCTGAAGACGCCCCAAGGCGGCACCAATGTTCCCGAAAAACCAGCCGATGAACTCGACTGTACCGTCTACCACGTTGCGTTCCAGCCAGTCGGCCGTTCCAGCGAAAATTCGGTAGAAGCCGCGGCGGACCACGACGTTTTCGTAGAGAGCGTCCACGTAATACTTTTCCGATAGGACAGTGTGCACCGGGCCCAGCGCCCGCAGCGGGTCGGAACGTTGTTGGCGACGGCGGACGTAGAGGGCCAGGGCCGCGCTGGCCCCTACAACCGCAGCTACAGTCGAGACAGTGGCAATCCATCTGCTGAAATCCAGGGTCGGGGCATGGCCCGTACCTCCCAGGGACGCCAACAGACCGTCACCAAGGAAACCCGTAATCCAGTGCTTAGCGATGCCAATTTCTTCTTCCCATTGTGGATTAGCGAGGTAGCCCAGAGCAACAGCCGCCATTCCCAACACCGCCATGGGCGCCAGCATGACGAGAGGTGACTCTCCCAGGTGGACACCACCGTGGCCTGCGGCTCCGGCCGGCACTGCCTGGCCCCGGTCTTCCGCCTCTTTTTCCACGCCGCCACGGAACTCGCCGTGGAAGGTAAGTATTATCATCCTTAACGTGTAGAAGGCGGTTACGATCACCCCTGCCAGCAAGGCAGAGAAAGTGATACGGCTAACCCAAGTATCGACCAGGTCGGTCCCGTTCCAGGCCCCCAGCAGTATTTCATCTTTGCTCCAGAAACCCGCCAAGGGAATAATCCCAACAAGGCTGAGTCCGGCGACCAGCACCAAAACGTAGGTGACCGGCATGTGCCGTCTCAACCCGCCCATGTATCGCATGTCGAAGGTGCCGGTGGAGTGGTTAACGCTGCCAGCACCCAAGAATAGGAGAGCTTTGAACGCGGCATGCGTCACCAAGTGGAACAACGCCGGGCCGTATAGACCAAGACCCAACGCCGCCATCATATAGCCCAATTGACTGATAGTGGAATAGGCCATCACCCGCTTAATGTCGTTCATCACCAAGCCCATCATGGCAGCCATCAGGGCGGTGAACGCGCCGACCAAAGCCACCACCGTCATGGCGTCGGCCGAGTGCTGGAATACCGGGAAGAAGCGCGCCACTAGGAACACCCCGGCAGCGACCATCGTTGCAGCGTGGATCAAGGCACTGACCGGGGTCGGACCCTCCATCGCATCGGGCAACCAGGAGTGCAGCGGGAACTGGCCTGACTTGCCTGCCGCCCCAGCAAATATCCCCAACACCATCCAGGTCAGAGCAGCGCCGCCCAGCACCGCCCCGCCGGCCGCTAAGGGCTGCGCCGCCTGCCAGATGTCTGGAATGTGAAACGCGTTTAAGCCAACGGCCGCGAATTGGTCGGCCTGCAAGAAGAGGTAAAGAATTGCAATCAGGAAACCTACGTCGCCGATGCGGGTGATGATGAATGCCTTTTTGGCAGCGGCAGCCGCTGCGGGTCGCTCATGCCAAAAACCGATCAAAAGGTAGGAAGATACGCCCACCAGTTCCCAAAAGACATAAAGCTGGATGATGTTGGAGGATAGTACCAACCCTAGCATAGATGCAGTGAATAGGGACATGTAAGCGAAATAGCGCGAGACTCCCGGGTCGCCTCGCATGTAGCCCAGGGAGTAGACCTGAACGAGCAAGCTCACCGAGGTGACGACCACCAGCATCACGGCGGTCAGCGGGTCAAGGAGCAAGCCCATCTCTATGGTCGCGCCGCCCACCACCAGCCATTCCAACGGCTCGAAATTCAACGAATGCCCCAGGATGACCGAACGCATCGTCCAGGCGGAAAACCCCAGAGCCCCCGCCATAGCGATAACCGCGGCCATACCGCTGATCATCGGGATGCGGTTGAGGAACGGTCTTATCACCATTACGATCAGGGCGAAGGATCCCAGCGGAAGCAAGAATATGGCCCAGACGGCAGCTTCAGTGACCATCTACAACATCCTCAGGCTACAGTTTCCTCAGGATTTCTTCGGCCACGTGATCCCTCCCGACCGGGACATAGACCGTGAACGGGACTTTCTCGCTCCAGTCCAAGATGTCTCCATCTGGCAGGATGCGGGTCGGCAAACCCTCGCCTTCGAGGACCTCTTTCCACATCTCTGCCATCATCAAGTTCGGAGCGCGTTTAAACTCTACCCACATATCCAGGCCGCCTAGTTGCGCAACTGAGTGGCATCTGTCAGGTCCACCGACTCGTTGGTCCGGTACATGGCAAATACAATGCCGAGCCCGAGGGCTATTTCCGCAGCCGCCACAGTGATTATGAAAATCGCGAACACCTGCCCGGTTAGCACCACGCTCAAGTCGTCCTGCAGTCCGGCAGGCGCCAAGTATTTGGCCATGGCTACCAGAGTAACGTTGACTGCGTTGAACATGAGCTCGATTGACATCAACACAGCCAAGACATTTCGCCGGGCCAGGGACCCATAGAGCCCTATGCAGAACAGGATTGCCGCTATTATTAGAAACGCTTCAAACGACATTTAAACTATCCGGGCTCCGAACTCCCACCGGATTTCGTTCCCGAACTGGGGCCAGCCCGAGGACGGACCAAAACCAAGGCTCCTATCAACGCCGCCAACAGCAACACCGAGACCCCTTCAAAAGGCAGCACGAAGTCTCCGGTCAGTAGGTCGGCCAGTCCGGCCTCTTGGATCTCGTCCTGTTCCTCCGGAGCAGTAATACCTGCTTCGGCCAAAAGGTCGTCAGTTAAAGTCACTACTGCGGCGGTCTGTACCACCTCGACTCGCTCCCGCTGGTTCTCCGGCAGGAATTCCCACTGGGTGTCTACTGCAGCTGTGACCACAGAGGCCAACAGCAGGGAAGCGAGCATAACCGCCGGGAATTGCAGACGGTTTGGCAGATTGCCCCGCTGTACGTCGCGGGTCAGCATCACCGCGAAAATGATGAGCACGGAGATGGCACCGGCGTAGATCAAGATCTGAACCACGGCCAAGAACTCAGCACTGAGTAGCACGAAGAGGCCAGCGACTGCCACAAAAACCACCACTAGCAATAGCGCCGCTCGGAACAGGTCTCTCAACAAGACCACGCCTATCGCGGCACCAATGGCTACCAGGCTAAGCAGCCAGAAAACAACGTCTTGGAATAGCATCTACTCAGCTTGTTCGCCGGCCGTCGGCGAGAGTTTTCCTTCTATAGGCTGGAGGAGAGTTGAGGAGTCAGGTTCTGGGTCCGCATTAGGAGTAGCAGACGATGCCGGCTGCTGGTTCAAACGCATCCCGGCCTTTTCCTGCTCATGCCAGCGCCACGACTCTCGTCCCACCTGCCTCCAGTCCAGAGGCCGACCCGCCCTAGGGTCGTAGTTCTGGTCTTCCAGTTGCGGTCGGAAGAATGCACTGGGGTGCTTGTCAGCACGGCGTAGCTCGTCGATTGTTATCACCATTTCCTTCCTGGAATAGCGTCCCTGCTCGAAGCCGCTGCCCATGAACAGCGCGTCGTAGGGGCAGGCCTCAACGCAAAGGCCGCAAAACATGCACCGGTTGATAGCGATGTCGAAGGTCTCAAGGAGGTATTTGTCGCCTTGGGCCGGCGCGGTCTCGCTCGGACTCGTGACGATTTTGATGATCCCAAGAGGGCAGTACTTAGCGCAAGAGGCGCATCCTGTGCAGCGCTCTTCGTACCACACAAACTCTTCGCCGCGGAATCTCGAGTGCTGCTTTAAACGTTCTTCCGGATATTGAACGGTGAACGGCTTCTTGGTCATATTCTTCAAAGTGACTAACAGGCCCTTGGCCATCGCCATTCCGTACATGCTAGCTCGCCTCCGATTGCTCGGAAATCGTGTAATGCATCGGAGAGGGCGACGCGCCCCCGCTCCCCGCAGTCCTTACTTTTTCCCGGATCAGAGTCCCGAAAAACGCTATGGTCAGCACGGTCACCCCAAAATTGATGCCGGCCATGATCCACAAGTCGTTGGTGGCTAACACGCCCGCGTCGTCCCGCAGGAAGTATACCTCTAGAGCGGTGGCAAAGAGATTGATAATGCTGGCCGGCAACAGGAATTTCCAAGCCAACGCCAGCAGCTGATCAATACGCAGCCTGGGGAAGGTGGCCCGAACCCAAATGAAGGCGCAGCACACCGCGCCGACTTTGAGCAAGAACCATAGCCAACCCAAGTACTCGGAGACCGGCCCAGACCAGCCGCTGAAAAACAAAGTAACGATCACTGCAGAGGCAGTAACCACACCCCCGAACTCGGCCGCTTGAATCAACCCGAACTTGATGCCGCTGTATTCGATGTG
>CAZYBD010000135.1:0-8260 GCA_964645515.1 uncultured Dehalococcoidia bacterium
GACCTGGCTGTAGATTAAAGGCCAGGAGATACCTGGCTGATGAGTGACAAGGCTTTCCCGGTTCTACCTAGGTCCGGGAAAGCTTTATACGTTTCCGGTCGAGACTGGAATCAGGACATCCTTTGCCCCGTTACTTAGACATCATCGTCCAATTCCACACCGGTGGTTCGACTTCGCAGACCTTGATGCCAGACGCTAAAAATGTGCAGGTGGTGTTTGCTTAACCCAGGACGAACGTGTAAAAGGAATTTCCGGCGCTAGTACTTGGATACGTTCACTTCGATCATCTTGCCAGTGACCAAGAAGATCACTCTCTCGGCAATGTTGGTGGCCCGATCCGCTATACGCTCCAAGTCGTGGGCTACCCACAGCAGGTAGGTGGCTCGCTGGATGGTGGACGGATCTTCGATCATGAAGAATAAAAGTTCCCTGTAGACTTGATCGTACAGGGCGTCCACTTCGTCGTCCGCCTGGCAGACGAGGTTGGCTTTCACCATGTCGCGGTGCAGCAAAGAATCGATGCTGTCACTCAGCATGGTCGACGCTTTGTCGGCCATGCGGGGGATGTCGAGCAAGGGTTTTAGCGGTGGGGCCTCACCCATGACCAGGCTGATCTTGGAGATACCTTCGGCGTAGTCGCCCATCCGTTCCAACTCGACCACGATGTGCATCAGAGCGATTATTGCTCGGAGGTCCCGGGCCATTGGCTGCTGAGTGGCGATAAGGTCTACGCAAAGGTCCTCGATCTCAAAGCGCTTGCGATCGATGTAATCGTCGTCGGAGATTACTTCCTGGGACGAGACTAGATCCCGGGTCTTCAACGCATCAACAGCCCTGTGGATCGACTTGCCAACGAATCCCGCCAGGGATTCCACTTCCTGTTGGAGGACTGATAGCTGCTGGTCGAAGTCTTCTCTAGGCATTTGTTCTTCCGACTGAATCTATACTACAGTTTTCGCCAGAACGGAGCCCTTTGACGCTGCTTGTCGAGCAACGACTCATCCATTAGCTTGGGTAGGGCGCCGGGAATTGGTGGGGTGGGGACATTATATCCGATGATGTCTAGGATCCGTTTATCTGTGTAGTATCCATTGTAAGTTTGCTGCACCAGCTGCTCGAAAAATACGGGATGAGTATGTTCTATTTCGCCAAGTGCATCGTCTTTCGCTCTGTCAGACAGGCGGGGGAAGCCTTCTGAACTCGCGCTGAGAGCCGCTAGGTCGAGGGCCCGCAGGCCCTCGTTGAACAATCTAGTCCACCCGGGCCAACCCGCTGCCGCCTTTTCCACGAATGTGGACACTCCCAAATCGCCGGCACCAGGTCGGTCGTCCCGCTGGGGTATGATCCGGTTGAGCACTGCCTTCAACAACTCCCGCTGGGATTCGGAAAATATCTGATTGTTGGTTTGATCGTCGCTCATGGACAGCGTTTCCTTTGGATTCTGTTGTGAGGGGTGGTATTAGTGTGGGACTATCGGCAGAAGGATGTGGGATGAGTACTCGGCCGAATGATGGACGGTCTGGCGCGCGGTCTGCAGCTGACTATCGAGCCAAATAGGTGCGCCGGTATTGGGGTTCCGGTCGAAGCGCGGGAAGTTGCTGCTGGAGACCTCTACTCGCAGTTGGTGACCTGCTCTCATCACGTGGCTGGTGGCCCACAGGTCAATCTCGAACTCGTAAACCTTTCCCGGCTCGAGAGATGTCGGCTGGGCGGCTGATGTGCGGTAACGGCCGCGGATTATCCCATCTTGGAGATTTTGCGCGTAGCCATCGGGACGAACATCGACTAGCTTGGCGGTAAAGTCGGTGTCCGTAGCTGTGGTGCTGGCGAACAAACGTACAGAGATCGGCCCCGTCACCTCTAGGTCCCGTTCCAACGGTTCGGAGGTATAGATCAGAACGTCCTGCCGGTCTTCGACGCTCCGCTGGTCCTCAACGCCGTGAGGAATGATTAGTGTGCACCCGCGAAGAGTCGGGACAGGGTCTTGGGGATCGTAAACGTAAGTGTCCGGCGGTTCGTCTTCCGGCGGGGCGGTCGACAGCCTGCCGCCGCCGTTGCGCGTGTTGGCCGGGCTTTCGCTGTGGAAGTAGTAGCGAGTGTAATGAGTGCGAGCCAGTGGCCACTCGTTCTCGGCCCGCCAGCGGTTTTCGCCCATGACAAAAATGGACACCGGAGGTTCTTCCATGATTCCCGTCTGGATGTCTTTTAGCCAGTAGTCGTACCAGCGCAGCAGGAGTTCGTGCAGTTCTATAACCGCATCCGGACCGAAGTCTATATCCCCAGTGCCCCTGGAGTTGGGTACTGTGTAGGGCAAGAGATGCGCCCAGGGACCAACCAGTAGTTTCTGGTTGCCCCGCCCAGGGGGCGGCGCTTCCCGCTGCATCGCCTGATAAGCGTTCAAGGCCCCTTCTTGGAAGATGTCATACCAGGAACTGATATGGAACATGGGTAGGTTTATATTCTTAACGTGGCGGATGAGGTTGACCCGCCACCAGTAGGGCCCGTCCATCTCTTGGTCGAAATATTCACTTAGATAGGGTGCTGCTTCTTTCAGCCGGCAGATCCAATCTCGGAGCGGCAGGTGCCGGTACCAGGAGTCTTGAAGCGGCCGGGAGAAATTGTCGGCCGCCTGAACGTATTCGTCCATTTGGGCCAACAGGTCTTCCCGGCCGGCCCTTTCCAGCGTGTTGCGCCCTTTGTGGATGGCATAGGGCACCATCCAACCCCACTCCATGGCGCCGCCGGTGTGGTAGACCCAGCTCTGATGGAAATCGGACGACGCCGAAACCGGGGCCATGGTTCTCAGGTGGGGCGGGAGCGGATTGGCGGTGGCCACTGTGTACTGGGTTGCGCCTAAGTACGACTGACCGGTGGTGGCGACGCGTCCATTTGACCAAGGCTGCCGCGCCGCCCACTCCACGGTGTCATAGCCGTCTTGAGACTCTTGGAACAACGGGTCATAGTAGTCGCCTTCGGACTCGAACCGGCCCCTGCAGTCCTGACTAACCACAATGTAGCCTCGTTGAGGGAAAAACCAGATGGAGTGTTCCTGGTTGTCGGCGTAGGTGTCTTTGCTGTAAGGGCCCCGAGTGACTAAGACGGGGAAACGTCCGGCAGAATCGGGCCGGTACACGTCTGTAGCAAGTCGCACCCCGTCGCGCATCGGTACCATAACGTTGCGTTCGCGCACTACCCGGTAGTCGAATTGCGGCGACATTCTGCTAGAATTCGTCCCTAGATTTGGTATTTCGCTTTTAGCCGAGGCGGTCGCAAAATTTCAACACAGGATACTCTCGGCCCTTTAGCTAGTCAATGCGGCGGTGTCCGTGCATGTTAAGCCGCTGGGCGTAAGAATCGACGGCAATCGTGCCCGGCGGTTGAACGACCGGTCAAGCGGGGAGTATCATACCGTACAATAATTAGGCGCTGTATCTGCGCGCCTGGACTTAACTGGGGCCCGTAGGTTTTGAGGTAATCTACCTAGGCCTGTCGTTGGATAGTGTATGACCCGCACCAACCCTTTTTTCTGGTTCCTGAAAGCGGCTATATATATTGGCGAGCGTTGGCTGCAGGTTAACGGTGGGGTTATCAATTCTGTGGCTGACGGCCGGCGAGACCAGCGGTTTTGGCTAGCGACCCGCTATTTCAGCTGGTGGAAGTTGTGGAATTTCGTGCGGGTGGAACTGCAGCTCCGGGTGGTCCGGAAAATTGTTTGGGGTTCGCCCTACGAGTGGGAGATTGATACCACCAATATTTGCCAACTAAAGTGTCCCCTCTGCCACACTGGGCTAGGAACCATCCACCGTGACAAGGGGGTAATGAGTTTCGATGTCTTCACCAGGCTGATAGACCAAATTCAAAACTCTTGTATTTGGCTGACGCTCTACAGCTGGGGCGAACCGTTCCTCAATCGCAGGATCCACGAGTTTGTGGCTTACGCCCACAGTAAGAAGATCCCGACAATAATTAGTTCCAACCTGAACAAGCCGCTGACGCCCGATATGTCTGAGCAGATAGTGAAGGCTGGACTGGATGTCCTGATCGTGTCGTTGGACGGCACTACGCAAGAAGTCTACGAAGTCTATCGGGTGGGAGGTCACCTGGACAGGGTGTTGGACAACTTGCGGTTGCTGAACGATACAAAGAAGAGACTGGGGTCGGCGACGCCCCACATTGAATGGCAATTCATTGTGATGCGCCAGAACGAACACCAGCTGCAGCAGGCGCGAGTCTTGGCCGGTGAGTTGGGAGTGGACTCTATCGTATTCAAAAAAGTTGACTTTCCGCACGGGGAGAGTGACCTTGCTGAAGCTGAGCGTTGGCTGCCCCGCCGGCACCCCGAGTACCTTCGGCCGGAGCCGTTTTACAAACCTTACCAAGAGGACGGCACGGTCTGCTGGCGCCTGTGGCGGAGCGCAGTGGTGAACTGGGACGGCGGCCTGGCGCCCTGCTGCTATCTGACCGACAAGGCACAGGACTTTGGCGATGCTAGCACGACGACTCTAAAGAAAATTTGGAACGGGCCCGCCTATACCACGGCCCGAGGTCTCTTCAAAAAAGGTGAGACCCCCAAACAGTACGTGGGCTGCCTGGACTGCAGCGTTTATTTGGGGAGTCGTGCGGCTCGGCGACGAGGCCCAGTGGAACTGGAGCCAACGCCTATTGAAATTCTTGTAAAGACCGGCAAGGTGTCGGATACCACTGTTCTTAGAAGTGGCGGTTCAACGGAAAATGGGCATACAGAAGCCGTTTCCGTTCGAACATCCGATGAGGATGGGGATCCGGTGGAGAAAAGACCGGCTTCGACGGACTAGTATAGTCTGTGGCTAGATGTGGGTAGGTGCGTGGGGACCTATCCCGCTGTTTAATATTTCGGCGCCTGAGACCCAATAATTGCGGCCCATTGGTTGCGGCGGTCGGTTAATCGACTGACTGGAATTCTGGAAGGGCAATGGGCAGAGTGCATGAGACGGCTAAGCATGTTGCCTCCGACCTACCTGTGGCTCCCCCATGCTAGGGAGCTCGCAATCGTCGTTGCTGCATATTTTGTCTACATGTACACTCGGGCCTTGGTCTTTTCCGATTTCAAAGTCACGGCGATAGAAAACGCCAAGCGGGTAATGGATTTCGAGAAGAACGCCGGGTTTTTTTGGGAGCCTGCTTGGCAGTCTTGGGCGATAGAAAGTGCCAAAGAGCTGGTAATCTTCTTCAACTGGGCCTACATCATCACTTTCTGGCCGATCATCGCGGTGGTTGGCATCACCCTCTACGTTACCAACCGCGTACGTTACACCTACTACCGCAACATCGTTCTCCTCAGCTTCGCGATCGCTTTGATAGGCTTCATGGTGTTCCCTCTGGCGCCGCCTCGGATGATTGCCGAGCACTTCGTTGATACCATCAAGGTCTTCGGACCATCGGGGTACGCCAGCCGGGAGTTTGCCAATTACTACAATGCATACGCGGCGATGCCCAGCTTGCATTTTAGCTGGACGGTCATGTTCGGAGTCCTCTTCTTAACAACTCCCAACAAATGGATCAAGGTCATCGGCGTTATATATCCCACGATGACCCTCTTCGCGATTACAATCACAGGAAATCATTACATTATGGACGCCATAGGCGGCGGACTTTTGGTGATAGTGGCGTTCGCTATAATGGAGTTGGGCATCAGACGTCGTTTATTTCTGCCCCGGTTGCTCCCGCCCGCCGTCAATCTTCTTCGTCGTGGTCGAACGCAACTGTGCCCGGCGGATCCGCAAGAGGCTCTATCGTACAAAGAGAACGAGATACGAGGTGGAGGGCGCTCTATCACTTCTGGCTGAATGTGGCCAGGGGTAATCTGTCCCGTTCGACACCCTACCATAAGCTCTCCACCGCCGTTGCCAACACCGGTCTGGCCCGTGGCTGGCCGGCTATATCCGTGCTTTGGGTTAAATACGCCGCCATCGTTGAGGTCGCTCTCTACATTGGTGCTTACCTAGTGTACTGGGCCACAAGAGGCGTGATCTATGAAGACGCGCGGGCCGTGGGCATCGAAAACGGGGAGAGCATCGTATCGTTGCAGGACAATGCGGGCTTTCTGTGGGAATCTGGATGGCAGGCCTGGGCTATCGAACACGTCCACGGAATTGTGGTCTTTCTCAACTGGGCCTACATCGTCACCTACTGGCCGGTGATCTTGCTGGTGGCCTTTATATTGTTTGTGGTGAACCGCAGGCGGTATTACTTTTACCGCACGGTGGTGCTGTTCGATTTTGTTGGGGCGCTGCTCACCTTCATGCTCTTTCCGGTGGCGTCACCCTTTGCTATTCCCTCAGCCAATTTGGTTGACACCATTCAGGCTTCGGGTCCGACCTTTTACGGGGCGCCGGACATGGCTTCCTACTACAATATTTCAGCTGCGATGCCTAGTCTGCACTTTAGCTGGACCCTAATAGTGGGTGTGTTGTTCTGGAGGACGCTCCCCGGCTGGTTCAAGGTTCTTGGCCTGTTATATCCGGCGATGACTTTCTTCGCCGTCGTCATTACCGGCAACCACTTCATTATGGACGCAGTCGGCGGCGGCTTGCTGGCGATTCTTTCATTTGGGCTGGTTGCGTTGCTCAGTCCAGAAATTCGAACGAAGTCACGGGAAACGTTGAGGCGGCTAAAGGGTTCCTAGCGCAGCTAGGGTCTTTGCAGAGGGGGCTGGACGATCCGGTCGATGGGCCGTGTACCCCGAACGGGCGTAGCCTCAGGAGGTTCCTGTGACCGAGAAGGCCGGTACGGCGGAAGGACCCCTCGTTCCGGCGACAACGTGCTCAAATGTTGGGCCAATACTTCTAAGCTAGTCAGGTTATGGACGGGCAGAAAGTCGTCGACGAAGGGCAGGGCAGCCTGTATCCCCACGGTCAGTGGCTGGTAGTCTGGGGAGCCCAAAAGAGGGTTTAACCAGATGAGACGATGGCAACTGCGTTGTAGTCGCGAGGTTTCCCTGGCCAGCAGATCCGGATCGCCCCGGTCCCAGCCGTCCGAGATTATCAAGACGATGGACTGTCCTCTCAGTACCCGGCGCAGCCAATGGTAGTTGAAAGTCTTGATGGCGTCGCCAATGCGCGTGCCACCTGACCAGTCCGGGATCGCCCGCGACACCTCGGTTATGGCTTGATCGACGCTCCGGTAGCGCAGGTGGCGGGTGATCCGAGTTAGCCTGGTGGCAAACAGGAAGGCTTCCAGAGGTCCTACCCCGCCAGCAACGGTGTGCATGAAATGGAGTAGCATTCGGGTGTACCGCTCCATCGATCCGCTGATATCGCAGATCAAGATCAGGGAACGGGGCTTGTTCTTGGGGGCCCTGGTGGCTAGTTCGAAGAACTCTCCTCCGTACTTCAGGCTCTTCCGCATGGTTCGCCGCAGGTCCAGGTAGTCGCCGCTGCCTGGCGTCATCCGCCTGGTATGCTGATTTCCTAAGTCCCAGGTGAGTTGAGCCATCATGCTCCGGGCCTCGGTCATTTCCCGGCCGGTAAACTCGGAGAAGTCCTTCTGCCGGAGCACTTCCTGTGAGCTGTAGGTGCGGGTGATCTCGACGTTCTGTGCCGATTGGTCATCTGCTCCGCCGCCGGTGAGCAGTTCGTCGGATTCGGAGTCTCTGCCGGCGGCTGTCTGAGTGCGAGTACGCCGCTGCTCTCCCAACGTCCGCAGATCCATATCGGTGCTGCCGGTGGCGGGTTTGCGCCAGAACACCTGGAACGCCTCGTCGAAGATGGAGATGTCTTGCTTTCGGTGGACGAAAATACTGCGGGCCGCCTGGTAGAACTCGGACTTCGGCCCAAGAGGAACGTGGTCCATGCTGCGGACCAAGTCTAAAACATTGCCCGGGCCCACATCTAGTCCCAACCGGCGCAACATCTCCGCGAAACGCACCAGGTTGGGAAGAATGTGTCCGGCGGTCCCGCTCGCACTGTTGAAAAACTCGGTCATCCGGCGCCGGTGCCACCGCGGCGGCCGCGACGAGGGCCGCGGTTCTTGGAGCGTTCCAGCATGGCCCGTACCGGCTCTCCCCGAACCAACTCTATGTCGTCTTGGTACTTCAACATCAGCCCAAGAGTGTCATCAATGACTTCGGGACCTAATTGTGTCTGGTTTAAGGCCAGCAGGGCGGAGGTCCAGTCTAGGGTTTCGGAGATTCCGGGGATCTTATAGAGTTCAGTTTCGCGCAGTTCCTGAGCGAAGGCGGGCGCCGGCTGAGCCAGCCGTCTCGGGGCTTCCGGGAGCCGGC
>CAZYBD010000136.1:0-5209 GCA_964645515.1 uncultured Dehalococcoidia bacterium
AATATGGTGTCCGCCTTTGCCGCTGCCGCCACGCCGACAGTGCCGGCGCGAGTGGATTGCACCAGAGTCTTGCCCTCCACATTGGCCTGAGAAATTTCGTGAGGTGAGTTGCCGAAGTCGAAGCCATAGGGCCGAGCGCCGCCCACCTCCCCCATGATGAAATCGCCTATGCCTCTACTGTGTAATTCCAGGGCTTCGTCGATCTCAGCTACCAAGACAATTTGAGTGGCGCCAAGGTCAAAAGCGATGGCCGCCGTGGTAAAGGCCCGGAACACGTCGATGATCACCACTGTGCCTTCGGATTCTTGGGCGTCTCGGATCAGACTGCCGAGCTTTATCTCCATGCTAATGTTGGCAAAAACACTGCAGGCCGTGCAACTAACAGGCGTGTGCCAGCTCCTATAATGAGCGCATTTCCTTGGGAACGTCCAACTTGCTGCCGGTACGGGTTCACACTACCTCGCCACGAACACGTCCTATTTGGAGTTGTTGCGGAAGAGAAACCGGTTTCCGAGATCCGCACAAGCCCCATGGAAAGGGGGCGGTTGCCGATGAGCCTAGAGAATTTCTGCCAGTCCCGCCCCATGTCGGCCTCACGTAATGAAGTTAAGTATATATAGCCTGATATATCACATAAATCAATATATTAAATGCATAACGAGACCTGGTTCCATGCCCGCGGGGCGGGTTTCAAACTCACCCTACTATATCCGACGACAGACTGGCGCCCGGAACATTACGTTGGCATCATTAGAGACCGGTTGGTATCATGAAACACAAACACGATTGAGGTGCCGCCCGCATGGATGAGCAGTCCCGGCGCGACTTCGTAAAGTATTCCTTCTTCAAAATCGATCCCAAGTGGCGGCTTCTACCAGATGTACAACGGAGCGTCGCCAAGATGCAGTTCTCTCAGGTGTTGGACGAATTTTCCGACCGAGTGGCCATGTCCAGCTACAGCCTAGTCGGCACCCGTGCGGATGCCGACTTTCTGTTGTGGAAGGTCAGTCCGTCACTTGAGGCCATCAACGAGCTAATGGCGCAGCTCAACCGCACCGATTTGGCCCCCTACTTAAGTCCTTCCTACTCCTACCTAGCCATGACTCGGCGCTCGCCTTACGTGGTGGAACACCGGCGTGATCATGCGGAAGGCGCCGAGTCAACAATGCGCATTGTAGGTCGCAAGTACCTGTTCATCTATCCCTTCGTCAAGACTCACGATTGGTACCAGTTGCCCAAAAAGGAGCGGCAGGAGTTGATGAACGAGCACTTCGTTATTGGCCATAAGTACCCGGACGTCAAGATCAGTACCGCCTACTCGTTCGGGTTGGACGACCAAGAGTTTGTGTTGGGGTTCGAAACCGATTACCCTGGATCGTTCTTGGACTTGGTGATGGATCTTAGGGAGTCAAGGGCTCGGCCGTATACCCTGCTGGACACACCGATTTTCTCCTGCATTAGCAAACCGGTGTCCGATTGCCTGGATGACTTGGGGTGACGGGCTGGTGGAAGTCGAACGATACAGGTAGGGGCGGGTTTAAACCCGCCCCTACGATTGTTAAAACTCCGGAGAGTGAACGTTGTTATAGGGCCTTTAGAAGTCAACCTCTAAAGATTTTATTATTTTTACGACTACCCTAGACGAGGACTACTTCCTCTTTAACTCCGAAGGGTCGGTATTTTTGAAGTAGTCGTAGTTCATCTGGATGTATTTGCTCCACTGTTCCGGAACCGCGTCCTCGGCGAAAATCGCAGTCACGGGGCATACTGGTTCACAAGCGGCGCAGTCGATGCACTCGTCTGGGCTGATGTAGTACATATCGTCTTCGTCGCGAGTGTAGATGCAGTCCACCGGACAAACGTCGACACAAGCGGAGTCCTTCAAGCCCACGCAAGGTTCGGCGATGATGTATGTCATTGTGTGTGGCTCCTCATGCCTAAATATGGCCGCGTGCCAAAAGTACTTCTAGTTGCACGCTTAGGATAGCAGAGGGATTATAGCATAGCTAGGCGTGTTTGCAACGCAATTGCGCCCCGAAAAAGTCACCGCTGGATGAGCGGTGGCGAAGGCATTGGGGTCCTGCTGCTGGAAGGAATTAACGGCCTACAAAACCAGACCGTAGGTCCTCTTCTTGATGGACAGATTGACGAAGGTTTCTGTTCTTTGGACGCCGTCGATTACTCCCACTTTGGTTCTCAAGAAATTCCCAAGACTTTCCGCTGACTCCAGTCCGGCCCAGATAAAAACGTCGTAGGCACCGGTGGTAATCGCCACGTAGTGGGCTTCGTCCAATTGGGCGATGGACTCGGCCACCGAGTCCGATTTGCCGGGCCCGGTCTGCAGGCCTATTAAAGCGGTGGTGGCAAAGCCCAATTTTTCCAGGTTGGGTACGGCTATCACCTTGACTACGTCGTCCTGGACCAACCGGCGCAACCGGCGTCTGACTGTGCCCTCGCTAACCCCGACCTCCCGGGCGATCTTGGCGTTGGACGCTCGCCCGTCCAACTGCAGCAACGCTATAATCTTGCGATCAAGTTCGTCCATTACGGCTCCCTGAATGTAGCAATACCTGCTAAAGGCTTGAAGTCGCGATTCATCATATGGCTGGTCCCCAAAGGTGTCAATACCGAAATTCAACTCTAGATTGCCGATTGTGGTAGGTTTTCGCTCCAATATAGAAGATAGACGTTCAATAATAGCCTAATAATGACTGTATTTGGTCTCAGCGGCCATGGTAGATCCAACCCGCGTGTGCGTGCTGCCAGGCTGACTCCTTCTACCATCCCAGACGAGCCAGCCTGCTATTGCTGGGGGTAGGGTCATTTGTTACCATTTACCTGCGCGGGGAGGGATCGCATAGAGGCCTAGTGCGGGCGCCTGCTAAGCGCTTAGCCCGGTTAAACGGGCTCATGGGTTCGAATCCCATTCCCTCCGCCACCAAAGCCTATCGAGGTCCGGCCACGCTCCCCAGATAATGGCCACCTCTTTCTTTTACGACTAACGAATGAAAAGCTTTTATATCTGGACCATCGGCTGCCAAATGAACACGGCTGATTCCGAACGTCTCGCCTCAGCTCTGGAGCAATTAGGACTCAATCCTGCTGACCAAGCGCCGGACGCCGATGTAATCGTCCTAAACTCGTGCGTTGTACGCCAGTCGGCGGAGGACAAAGTCGTCAGTAGCCTGAGGACTATGTCCCCCCTCAAGAAACAAGACTCGGAGCGGGTGGTCGCGCTCATGGGCTGCATGGTTGGACCAAAGACCGACGATCTGGCCCGCCGATTCCCCGATGTCGATGTTTTTATGCGCCCTCAGCAGTACGAGCCCCTTCTGGAAATGGTTGGACAGCGGTTGGGAGTGGACTGGGAGGGGTGCGTCGGCAACTTGGCCCCGGCCCGTCCCGGCGTGGCCTGCCACGTGCCGATCATTCACGGCTGCGACCTGATGTGCACCTTTTGCATCATTCCCTACCGTCGCGGCCGACAGGTCAGCCGCCCGTTGGAGGACGTTGCTCACGAAGTAGAACTGCTGGCCGGGCGTGGCGTGAAAGAAGTTACGGTCCTCGGCCAGACCGTGGACGCCTACGGTCACGATCTTCCGGATGGGACCGACCTAGCCGACCTTTTGACCCGGCTGGATCAGGTTGACGGGATTGAGCGCGTCCGGTTTTTGACCTCCCATCCCGCGTTTATGAGCCAGCGGATCGTGGAGGCCGTGGCCGGTCTGCCTAAGGTCTGCGAACACATCAACTTGCCGGTCCAGGCGGGAGACGACCAGGTGCTGAGCCGGATGCGCCGTACCTACACGAGCGCCGAGTATGTGAATATGGTGGGACACATTCGCGACACGGTCCCTGGGGTATCCGTGAGCACCGATATAATCGTGGGGTTCCCAGGTGAAACGGAGGAGCAGTTCCAACGGACGTTGGACCTTTTGAGCGAACTGCGCCTGGACAAAGTCCACTGCGCCGCCTATTCCACCCGTCCCGGTACCACCTCCCACCGGACCATGGAGGACGATGTCCCGCAGAAAGAAAAGGCTTCCCGACGGGAACGGGTGGACCGCTTGCAAGAAAAGGTGCTCACCGAGATCAACGCCCAACTGGTCGGGACAACCAAGGAAGTGTTGGTGGAAGGGCGTCAAAAAGGGAAGTGGCAAGGCCGGGCCCGGTCTAACAAGCTGGTGTTCTTTGAGGAAGAAGGTTATCATTTAGGGGAACTGGTTGAGGTAGAAATTGACCGGTCGAGCCCGTGGTTCCTTCAAGGCACTCCTGCCGGTGCCCAAAATAGCCCGGCCGAGGGTAAATGACAACTCGCAGCCGCCGGCCCATTGTACCTATTACCGAACTAGAACATGCGGCGTTCTGTAAGACAGAAGATGACCTACCGGCCAAGCCCTTGGCTGAAGAGCTGTCGGTAAATGTCCGCTGGCAGCAGATTCCCACCGAATACCTGCACTACGCTGCTGATGAACTGGACCAGCGAATTCATGCTTCGCGGCAAAAGCTGGGGACCTCGGTTACTGTATTGGGTCACCATTATCAGCGAGAAGAGGTGATCAAGTATGCTGATGTCCAAGGTGATTCCTTCCTGCTCTCTCAAGAAGCTGCCAGCAGACCGGACGCCGATTTCATTGTGTTCTGCGGTGTCCACTTCATGGCAGAAACGGCCTGCGTCCTAGCGTCACCCCATCAGAAAGTTATTCTACCCAACATCACTGCCGGGTGTTCCATGGCCGATATGGCCCCCATGGAGGATGTGGATGACTCCTGGAATGACCTAGTGGAGATTTTGGGTCCCAACGGGATAATACCGGTCACATACATGAATTCGATTGCCGGAATCAAGGCCCTATGCGGTCGGAACGGCGGCGCGGTATGCACCTCCTCAAACGCTGCGGCCGTGCTGGAATGGGCCTTTCAGCAGTCGGGCCGAGTCTTGTTCCTTCCCGACCAGCACTTGGGCCGGAACACTGCTCTGAAACTCGGCATTGGACTGGACGATATGGTGGTGTGGAACCCTTTTCGCAGCCTTGGCGGGAATACTCCGGAGCAACTGGAACGGGCAAAGATGGTTCTGTGGCAGGGCCATTGCTCAGTGCACACTCGGTTTACGGTCAAGCAAATCGAGTCGGCCCGAGAGCGTTTCCCCGACGTCAATGTACTGGTCCATCCCGAATGTGTGATGGAGACGGTACAAGCTGCCGAT
>CAZYBD010000137.1:0-7009 GCA_964645515.1 uncultured Dehalococcoidia bacterium
TTGTCCGCCCCGGATACGAACAAGCCTGTTTCAAAATGCTCTTGGATTGTCTGGAGAGCAGAGAGTGCGACGTGTTGCGCCTAGATTCGTTAATCGAGGACTCCCCGACGTTGGTTCACCTTCCGGGAATGGCTCGCGAAAAGGGTTACACAGTAGAGGTTGAGCAAGAGGATGTGACCTCCGGCGTAGTTCTCCCGCAGTCGTGGGAGGATTATCTGGCATATTTGTCCAAGAAAGACCGCCATGAGCTGCGCCGCAAGCTCCGGCGCCTGGACGGCCAAGGCGACTGGCGACGTTACTGCCTTACCGATGCGAAGGATGTCTCCGACAGACTGGATGACTTCCTTTCGCTGATGCGGCTGAGCAGCACCGACAAAAACAAATACATGACGCCGGATAGAGAGCACTTCTTTCACGATGTAACAAAAAAGATGGCCCAACTTGACCGGGTACGGCTGTATTTTTTGGATATGAACGGCCAGACCGTCGCCGCCAGCTTGTGCTTTGATTACGGGTCTTCACGTCTATTGTACAATAGCGGGTACGATCCAGAGTTCTCCTATTTCAGCGTTGGCCTGTTGCTTAATGCTATGTGCCTGAAAGATGCGATTGAAGATAGGTTCACATACTTTGATTTTCTCCGTGGCTCCGAACCCTACAAGCAGCACCTTGGTGGGCAGCAGAGGAGTCTGTACAGAATGGTGGTAAAAAGAAGTTGAGCGGGAACCGAGCCGCATTCATCACCCTCCACGCTTGCCCTCTTGCTGCCCCTGGGCAAGGCAAATCTGGAGGTATGAACGTTCACGTCCGTGAGTTGGCCAAAGCTTTAGGGGAACTGGGCGGCTCAGTAGATATCTTCACCCGTGAGCACGGAGGGGTGAACAACGGTATCGAGTACATCGCGCCAACGGTGCGTGTGGTGCATCTGCCCGCGGGAGAACCTGATGCCCGGGTAGCCGACTTGTACGCGCATTTGCCGGAATTCTTCGAAAGCCTGCAGTCCTTCCGTCTCGAGGAAAGACTTAGCTACGATGTGGTTCACTCCCACTACTGGCTGTCCTCCTGGGTGGGCCGCAAATTGTCAGATGCGCTGGGCACTCCTCACGTTGTCACTTTCCACACACTGGGTCTAATCAAGTTGCAATCCAGAGCCGGAGAAATGGAACCGCCTGAGCGTCAGACCGTCGAGCGGGAGGTAATGGCGACCGCAGATCGTATTGTGGCTTTCAGTGGACACGAGCGCGACGCCATGGTTCGACTCTACGACGCGGATGCTGACCGTATTACCTTGGTCCCGTGCGGTGTGGACCTCTCCAAGTTTCGTCCTTTGGACCAGAAAGAGGTGCGGAAGCAGTTGGGGTTGAACGGCGAGAAAGTCTTGCTATATGTGGGTCGTATCGAACCGCTGAAGGGCTTGGATCTCTTGGTTGAAACCGCGGCCCACATGGATGTGAGTGAAGAGGTCCGTATGGTGGTAGTGGGCGGGGATGCCGATGGTGAGAACGACTTGGACCGAGTCCGCCAACTTGCCAAGCAGCAGGAGGTGGAAAGCCTGTTTGATTTCGTCGGCTTGGTTGACCACGATAAATTGCCCCTCTATTACAACGCAGCCGACGTGTGCATTGTGCCTTCATATTACGAAAGCTTTGGCATGGTCGCACTGGAATCCATGGCGTGCGGGACGCCGGTGGTGGCCACGCGTACCGGAGGGCTCCCTACCATTGTCCACCATGGTCATACTGGCTATCTCAAGTCGTGGCGTTGCCCGGAGGCTTTCGCCAATTCGGTCGAGATGATTATTGCCAGTTCGGGTCTCCAAGAAAGTATGGGCGCCGCCGCGCGCCGTCGGGCCGAGAGCATGGGCGGGAAGAATGTCGCTTTGATGATTGGCGCAGAATACCGCTCCTTGACCGAGTGAATGAGCTGAAGCGATAATAAATATTACTTATCCCTGTGCCGATTTGGGATGCTGAATCTTTGATTCGCTATTGAATTACTCTCTGAGTAATGTCCAAGTGGCTTTTCTGGTGTAAGTGGCTCCCAGCATCGGGAGCGGGCGACACATCGAATGGGCAATTGGAGTAGACCTTGAACTCCGACCCCTCGGGTACTAACGGAACCACTGGACCGACCCCGAACCAGGTCAAGAGTGGGCCCTTCCGGCGGATAATCGTTCACTTCGAACGGACTCTCATGGCCGGGCTACTGGTGATGTTGCCCATCGGCATCACACTGTTCATCCTGAAGTTTACCTTCGACCTTCTTGATCCCATACTTGATCCCGCGATGGACTTACTGCCTGGTCCGGAAATCCCAGGATCAGGGCTGGTGGCTCTGGTCATCCTGATCTATTTAGTCGGTTTGGTAGCGGCCTTCGTTCTGGGGCGCCGCATTATTGCTGTCGGACACCGCATTCTGGAGTTCATTCCAGTGGTTAAAGGGATTTACGGCACAACTAGGAGTGCCGTACAACTGTTATCGACCGGCGCCAACGGGCAACGCCGGTACGATGGAGTGGTCTTGATCGAGTTCCCTAGGCCGGGAATACGTTCAATAGGATTAATTACTTCGAGAATGAAGGACAGTGAGGGAGATGAGATCCTGTCGGTCTACGTGCCAACCACGCCTATTCCTTCGTCCGGCTTCCTGGTCATGGTCCCGGCCGACGAGGTGACTACAGTTGACATGACTGTGGAGGATGCGATGAGCGTGATCATTTCCGGTGGAATCCTGTCGGACAGGGTATTTCAGCGTTCGACGGGGGGCGTTCCGGCCAACCGCAACTCAAACCAATAACGCTCCGCCACTTTCTCGAACCCGGTGGAAGTGTAGAGACCTACCGCCGGGGTATTGCTCCCGTCAACCTCTAGGCCGATGTCACAGATGTCCAGGGTTCTCAGATAGGACATACCAGAGTACAGGATGCTCCGGCTGACCTGCCGCCCGCGGTATTGCGGTACGACGCCGATCATTCCAATGATGCCCCGAATGCCACTGTCGACAGGGTGTAACACTGTCCAGCAATAGCCAGCCGGCGTCTCGCCGTCAAATAAGAAGATAATGTTGGCCGGCGATGTAATGGGCGCGCGAGTCCGGTAATCGATCTGTTCGACGGTATTAGGGCAGAACCCCCAACTCCCTGAGAAAGCCTCGTTTTGGACCCGGGTAAGTAGAGCAGCGTCTCCGTCTTCAAAGGATCGAGTCCAGAATCCGTCAGGTAAAGGGACCTCTGGCAATGACTTATGATCCCAGACCATTTCAAAATAAGTCTGCACCTTGGTGAACCCGTAGGCCGCTGCCGTGTTGGCCCTTGGAGAGCCTTCCATGATGCACAGGTGGGCCACGCCGTTGTGTAGTTCATTCGCTCTGTCGATGGCTGTTTCAAACAGTGACCGCTCCTGGGACTCGTTGGATGCTCCCAATTCAATTACCGCGCGGCGTATCTCGACCTCTGGGAACACCAGACTATAACCCTGGAGGGCACCCGATTCTTCCAACAGGAAGCAGTTGCTTTCCGGCTCCAGGCCCGGTTGCCCCAAGACATGGGAGAAAGTTTCGCGGCCCAACCGTTCGCTGCCGTTCCAACCGTTCTGGAATGCAGCCAAGTCCACTAGGGCTTCGCGATCTGAGACTGTGTAGTTGTGAATCGGCAAAAGATGTCCTTCGCGTGTCCTAACAGTCCTAGACCGGCGCCGTTCCAAATAATCATGAGGCGGTTGGTCTACGGATGAGACCGGTGTCGAACGAAGAGGGGCGACACATCCGAAACAGGTGTCGGGGACCTTGACACCTTTGGCCGATTGTAGCAGAGTAATTTATTGTTAACAATCCGGGGAATTCCCTGCGCCTGCAGCGGAGTCGGGCCTCATTCAGCTTTGATTCCCATAGCATAAAAATCAGCTGCGGCTATTTTATGACACGAGGGTCGCCGTACCCGATCGCCGTTGACCGGCCGCTGCGGTATCTAGTTTGGAGGAGGTTTCCTGCGGATGGAAGAATCCCCGCGGCGAGTATTGGTTGTTATTCCTCACCCTGACGACGCCGAGTTCTGGTGCGGGGGAAGTGTGGCCAAATGGGTCAATGAAGGGGCGATGGTCCGCTATGTATTGTGCACCGACGGCGGCAAAGGGACCACGGACTCCAAGATAACGTCGGAGGCACTCGCAGCCTCTCGAGAGAAAGGACTGGCCGAAGCCGCCGAGACGTTGGGAGTGCGGGACGTGGTGATGCTGCATTTCCCCGACGGTGGACTGGAGGACACAAGCGATTTTCGAAAGGAACTGGTCCGGCAGATCAGGGAAGTAAAACCCGATGTAGTTATATGCCCCGAGCCTTATCGCAAGAACCTGGCTTGGCACCGGGATCATAGAATTGCAGGGCAGGTGGCGCTGGACGCAGTGTTTCCCTGCGCCCGGGACCACCTGCACTTTGAAGAGTTATGGAGGGATGAGGGCCTAGAACCCCATAAGACCGGAACCGTCTTGTTCTGGGGCACTGAAGGTGCGGATACTTTCGTGGATATCTCGGCTACTTTGGGAGCTAAACTGGAGGCCATGAAAGCACACAAGACCCAGATCACTGGCCTCTGTTCTCAAGAGATCGAGATTTTCATAAAGGAGCAGGCCCAGGACGCGGCTGGCGACTCAGGTCTGGAATATAGTGAGTCGTTCCGCAAGGTCACCTTCCGCACCTAAAAGGCGTAGCCCCATATTCTGGGATCCCCGTTGAATTGGTTCTTTATTCACAGCGGGATCCCGACTTCTCCCAACATGGCCTCTCGGACCAATGGCAGAGGCGGTGCTCCGAACGATAGCAGTTTATCGTGGAAATCTCTGAGGCTGTATTCCGTGCCCTGCTGAGTGCGGTAATCTTCCCGCAGCTTGAGTATCATAAGTTTGCCCAGAGTGTAATTCAAGTAACCTGGATCAAAAGTTCCTCGCAACGCTTCTCGGCGAGCCGGCAACTGGCCCATGTAGGCGTTTTCCATGAAAAACTTAGTTGCTTCGTCCACAGTCATTCCGCCGGTGTGCATTCTGATGGAGCACACGTAGCGGCAGTTTCGCACCAACGCTTCCAACAGCTGGGTCAGCAGTAGGGTCGGTTGTTCACTCCCATACTCTGTTTCAATCATCATCTGCTCGGTGTAATGGGCCCAGCCTTCGGAGAAGGAGTAGGAAGTGGCGGCGCAGTTTACCAGCGGCAAACGTTCGCCGTATCGGTTGTGGAGGCTGTGGACGAAATGCCCCGGGTACACTTCATGGATTGAAATCACTTTGAGGGTCTCGTAGTTGAAGTTGGACAACCACTCTTCTTTCTGATTGGCGGTCCAGTCGTCCTCCACCGGGGTTAGGTAATAGAATGATTCGGTGGCCTTGGTATCCAACGCACCGGCGCTGTCCATGGCCGCGAAGGCGTAACGCATGTAGGTGGGTGTTTCGATTACCCGACAGCGGTCTTGCGAGGGGACGGAAATGATGTCGCAATCGATCAACGCCCGCCGTATGTCCTCCAACAGGTCGCTGGCATCCTTGATTAAGTTTTGGGCTGTCGGGTGATGCTTTCCGATGTCTTCGACAATCTCCGCGACCGACTTCCCTGGCGAAATGCGTTGAGCCACCTCTTGGATCCGCGCCAAATTGTCGGCCAGGTTGGCCTCGCCTGCGGCCGCAATTTCCGGCAGCGGGGTCTCCAATCCTTCTCCGGTGGTCAGCATCCCGGAGAAGAGGTGCGGCCCGATAGCGAACCCTCCTTCACCTTGACAGGCCCTGGTCTTGAGCCGCTCCACGAAGCCATCCAATGATGCGGCGGCGGCCGTCAGCGCGGTTCCGAAATCCCGGGCGATCTCTGAATCGGCAACCGAGCGGGCTACCGGAGCCAGGTTCACCCGGTAGAAACGAGCCATACCAGCGTAGCTCTCCACACTCATATCCACGATGTGACTGGAAAGGCTATTTGTAAGCGCTCGATCCAAGGTGTCTAAAAAGTCTGGCACCTGTGTCAACGCCGTGGTGGCCGAACGGAGTCGTTCTTCCAAAGGGGCGTAGTCGCGAAGCATGTAGCCGCTCATGCTCAAAAACCCTGACTGGCGCATGGGATTGTTTTCCATAGGGCGAAGTTCGGTGAATGTAAATAATTCCCGTTTCAGGAACAACTCCATCATCTGATAGTTCATGCGGTCGGAAACCGTTAGTGATCCGTACTCCACCGATTGCAGATCGGCCAAGCCGTTTCTCAGTTCTTGCTCCCGGCGGAGCAACTTCACTGGGGACAGGTCAGGCAACCGTCCGTCGTATTGGTGGCGGCCGATCCTGGAACCTGCGGTGGGATAGAAATCCCAATGCTGGCCTATCAGCCTTTCGCAGAGGAGTTGGAACTCTTGATTTCGTCCAACGCCGGTCATTTCGTCCCTCTACTTGTTTGAATATCGCAAGCTGGAACCACTGATGCATGGCCAGCAAAAAGGGCGCCCCTGCAACGGGCCGCCCACTGTTTTGCCGAACAATGCATATTTGAGTTAAGAGACTATTTCGCTGATCTGGAAAGTAGGCTTAATCTCGGTGTAGTTCTTGATATCAGCTATGATTTCGTGGCCGTGAGTCTTGAACGCTTCATGTACCTCATCGGTCGTGTTGAAGTGCAGATGCCCCACACAAACAAAAGGGGCCGGCGCACTGGGGTCCGCGGCTGAGACTCCCTTCTCGATTTCAACCTTTCCCAGGCCCATGGAGGTCAAGAGGTCCACCACCATGGGGATGTGGGTGCCGGTATAGTAGGCGAAGTCGAATTTCTTTCCTTCTTCGTTGGGATACAGGACAGTTACCTTGATCAATAGCTTGACTCCTCAATTGGATGCGCCTTGAAATGGGCGGTCTTGACAGAGCACCCTGTTTGAGGCCAGTTTACAGTCCCAACCGAAGGCTGGCAATCGGTTCCTGATCGACGTCACTGGAAATTGATCTGCTAGAATAGAGCCCCTGCCCTCCCTGCCATCGTAATTCTCGAGTAAGGC
>CAZYBD010000138.1:0-5364 GCA_964645515.1 uncultured Dehalococcoidia bacterium
TCATAGAAGGCGTTGGCGTTGCCCCGTTATAGCGACTGGTGTATGTTCATCCCCGACCCGTTGATACCGGCAATTGGCTTGGGCATAAAAGAGGCGTAAGCACCGCGACTTTGGGCCAGTTCCTTAATGACCAGTTTGGCGGTCATCACGCTGTCGGCCATAGCCAAGGCGTCGGTGTATTGGAGGTCGATTTCATGCTGGCTAGGCGCGGCCTCATGGTGGGAGTATTTGACCGGGACGCCCATTTCCCCAAGATTTAACACTGTATCCCGCCTCAGGTCGCTGGCCGGCTGGCCGGACAGTTGGTCAAAATAGCCTCCGCGGTCCAAGGGTTCGGGAATCTCCGCGTCTTTAAGGTAAAAGAACTCTAATTCCGTGCCCACGTAGTAGGTGTAGCCCAGTCTGGCAACCCGTTCCAGGTTCCTTTTAAGCGCCGCTCTGGGATCGCCGGTAAAGATGTCGGCGTTGGGGCGGCGGATGTCGCAGAACATGCGCGCCACGGCGTTCCTTTGGGGCCGCCACGGCAGCAATGAAAAGGTGTCGGGATCGGGGAAGGCCCGCATGTCGCTCTCCTCTATGCGAGCGAATCCTTCAATGGCGGACCCGTCGAAACCGACACCTTGCAGAATAGCGTCATTCAGGTCATCGACGTTGATGGCAAATCCTTTCAGGTGACCCAATATGTCCGGGAACCATAGCCGAACGAATTTTACGTCGGCGTCCTGTGCGGCTTGGAGTACATATTCGTTCTCTGCAGAGGATCGGGTAAGCATGGTTTTCCTCCTAGTAACGCAGGCGGTGACAGCGAGCCGGCACTAACGCTCAGCTAAGCCTTCCGGCGGATGCCAATACGGAAATCGATCAACTGATTGTACAACTCCGGTGTTCTGTTTGGCATCTTTGCCACTATGGGGAGGATCGGACTGACTCTTTAATCGATGGTAAACACCCATTCGCTGTAGTTCTTATCCTGATGCCGCAAGGGCACCCGGACATTGCCTTACCGGACAATAGATTGGACTTTACGCACCGGTCATCATCGCCGTGTTTGGTGCATTTCAGTACCACGGGAAGCCATCTCACCAGGAGGCGGAAGTAGTAGACCTCAGCGCTTTGTAACCCTCACAGCGAACCCAGAGGGGTCGTAGCCCTGACCAACTTCCTGGTGTTATCTGCCGGGAGTCAGCTAAATTCGACGCTACCCAGCTCCCCTTCTAGACCCAGGGGATCAGGGATGCGAACAGTCCCAGCTAAGCTCGAAGTCTTGGGCAATGTCCGTATAACGCACCCGATGCTATTGGTGGGAGTTTTGTCGCTACCCCAACCAGGAATTACCTCAAATACAAAGGCTAGGTTACATGGGCCATAGGGCTAACGTTTTCGGACGCTGTAGGTCGTGGCCAATGCACGCTTCCGCATTCGGAAATTTTGCGGAGTGATCTCCACCAGTTCGTCGGTGGAGATGAAGTCCAACGCGTCTTCCAGACTGAACCGCACGGTGGCGTTCAGGCGCTTGGCCACGTCTGCCGTCGAAGAGCGCATATTGGTCAGCTTCTTTTCTTTGCAGACATTGATGGGGATGTCCCCTTCTTTTCTATGCATGCCGACGATCATACCCTGATAGACCGGAGTCCCGGGCTCCACGAAGGTTTCGCCCCTTCTCTGGGCATTAAGCAAACCGTAGGTGACCGTCACCCCGGGTTCGTGTGCCACCAAAACGCCGGTGGCAGTGGACTTGACCTCTCCGGTCATGGGCCGGTATTCGGTAAACACGCTACTCTTGACGCCGTTACCCTGGGTCGTGCGTAGAAAAAAGGATGTAAACCCAATGAGCCCTCTGGTAGGGATGACGTAGTCCATGGACACGTTGCTGGCGTCGTCGTATTTCATGTCCACCAGTTGAGCCAACCTTCCGGACAAATATTCGGTTAATGCCCCAACGTATTCCTCTTTGGTGCTTATGTTCAAGTGTTCATAGGGTTCGTGGACCTGTCCGTCGACGACCTTGGTCACGGGTTCCGGACGCGACACCTGGAACTCGAAACCCTCTCGTCGCATAGTCTCCACCAAAATCGAAAGGTGCAGTTCGCCCCGACCAGAAACTAGGAACACGTCTGGAGCCGACGTCTGTTCCACTCGGAGGCTCACGTTGGTTCGCAACTCCCGGAGCAGCCGATCATACAACATGCGCGAAGTGCAGTACGTACCCTCTTGGCCCATGAAAGGTGAAGTGTTAACCCCAAAGGTCATCTTCACTGTCGGTTCGTCTATTTCTATGAATGGCAGGGCCTCCGTTTGTTCAACGTCCGCCACGGTGTCGCCAAAAGATACATAGTCGATCCCAGTTAGGGCGACGATATCCCCTGCTCCGGCCTCCTGAACTTCGTGACGCTCCAGACCGCGGAACACGAACACTTTTTGCAATTTGTGGGAAGTGACGAGACCTTCCCGGTCAACCCGTGCCACTTGTTCGCCCACCCGGGCGGTCCCTCGGAACACGCGTCCTATGGCGACCTGTCCCAGGTAGTTGTCGTAGTCTAGAGCGGCTACAAGCATTTGTAGCGCTCCGTCCGAATCGCCGACCGGCGGCGGAACAAATTCCAAAATAGCGTCGAAGAGATCCTGCATGTCCTGCCTCGGCATCGCCAGGTCGGTGGTTGCATGCCCCAGTCGGGCCGACGCGTAAACGATGGGAAAGTCCAGTTGTTCGGGCTGGGTCGCCAGTTCTAAGAACAGGTCTTGAACCATTTCCACGACTTCAGCGACCCTGGCTTCCGGTCGGTCTATCTTGTTGATGACCACCATAGGGGCAACGTCCTGACTCAGGGCTTGGCGCAGCACGTACGTTGTCTGAGGCATGGGTCCATCAACTGCGTCCACCAAAAGCAGGCAACCATCCGCCATGTTCATGATTCGTTCGACCTCGCCGCTGAAATCAGCGTGACCTGGCGTGTCGATGATGTTGATTTTGACGCCTTTGTAAGTCACCGCGGCGTTTTTGGCGAGTATGGTAATCCCACGTTCCCGTTCCAACGGGTTGGTGTCCATGATAAGCTCACCGACCTGCTGCCCTTCCCGAAAGACCCGGCTCTGCTTCAATAACGCATCCACCAACGTGGTCTTGCCGTGGTCCACGTGAGCAATAATGGCGAGGTTGCGAATATTGATGTTGCGTTGAGGTTCCATGTCGCTCTGCAAACGTGTCGCATTCATAGCAAATTTAGGTCATCCGATGGGGCCGTGCCGGGCCGGAGGTCACACTGTATACGGCCGAATCCGCATTGCCCATGATAACATTCCGTTACTTGTTTAGCTGCCTCGAATAGAGGCATAAAATACGACTGCGGAAACCGGCGTTGATAGTGTCCCAAAGTTCCGCAGATTGACACATCCACAAATGTGGTGTAAAAAAGACAGTGGGGCAAAGACTTTCGATTTTACGTGGTCGTACGTTTGTTGAACCGTAATGACGCGGCCGCCAGTTGAGAATACTGGGACGAGTGTAAAATCCGGGAGCACCTTAGCATTCACCCGACCCCACCCAACGGAAAGGTGGGGTCTCTTAGTTTATAGCACCGAAGAGGCACCGGAATGAGACGAACACCTACCAATGATGTCCACATCGATAGGACGCAGCGCCTGATCACGCCCAGAGATCTCGCGGCCCAACTCCCGATCAGCGTTCAAGCCGAGGAGACCGTCCTGGAAGGCAGGCAACAGGTCCGTGACATCCTGGACGGTTTCGATACCCGGCTTTTAATGGTTGTCGGTCCTTGTTCCATTCACGACGAGGATTCGGCTCTGGACTATGCACAACGCCTTCTGGACCTTTCGAGGCGCCTAGGCGACCGTTTGATGATCGTGATGCGAGTGTATTTCGAAAAGCCGCGCACCACAGTCGGCTGGAAGGGTCTGATTTACGACCCGCACCTTGACAACACCCTAGATGTCGAAGACGGATTATCTCAAGCCAGACGGCTGCTGCTTTCCATCGGCGATATGGGCATGTTCGCCGGGACGGAATTCCTGGATCCCATTGTTCCGCAGTACCTGGCGGGCCTGGTCAGCTGGGCCACCATCGGTGCGCGAACCACCGAAAGCCAGACCCACAGGCAGATGGCCAGCGGCCTGAGCATGCCGGTGGGCTTTAAGAACGCCACCGATGGCAACGCCCAAATAGCAGTTGACGCCATGGTGACAGCCCGAGCCCTTCACTGTTTCCTGGGCATAGATCAAGATGGTCAGACCTCCATCATATATACCACAGGCAACCCCGACGGTCACTTGGTGCTGCGTGGCGGAAGCAATGGCCCTAATTACGGCTATTCTGCATTGACGGAGGCCCAAAAGTTGCTGAAGGAGTCTGAGGTCCGTTCCCAGCTTTTAGTCGACTGTTCCCACGGAAACTCCAATAAGGAACACACGATGCAAGGACAGGCGTTCCGAGATGTCGTCGAGCAGCGAGTGGCCGGCAACGCTGATATTATAGGCTGCATGCTTGAAAGCAACATTAACCCTGGTAACCAAAAGTTGAACGGAGACAGGACAGCGTTGGAATACGGCGTCTCCATTACCGATAAGTGCATCGGTTGGAGCGAGACAGAAGAGCTATTAAGCTGGGCCTATGAAAGGATAGGAGACTTGGTGGCGACGCCGGTAGAGAAGGTGGCGTCCGAAACGTAGTCGCGGCGTTGCATCTTCAGGAATTTATAAAGGCCTCTGAATATCTTCAGAGGCCTTTTTTTGTGAGGTTACTTGACGGTGTCCGACGGCGTCGAACCCTTGTCCCAGGGCATATTTGGATAGCTGGAGGTGGCGTGTATGACGCGAGTCGAATCCACTTCCCAAGCCCAATACTATTCTAAGTGTTCTATACTCCCGGATACGTTCTTAGAACATCTCGTCCGGCGCATATTATGCCCTTTGCAGATAAGGCTTTGAACGCCAATACTCCGTCCTAACATAAGGTGTCAGCACTGAAAAGACGAGATTCCCCGGCATTCGAAACGAAACAGCCGACCAATCAGTCCCATATGGAAGGCAACCATCCGACAGAGAGTCTGCCCGCAAAGCTATGAGTAAGTCAGTTGCAGACCCACCGTCTCCGGACAAAGTCCGGTAAGTAGCTGCGTGCAGCGATTTGTACGCTAACGGGCCGAGGGGAAATCCGGACTACGTTTTTCTTTTACTGCGGCCAGACCTTCCTTCACGTCGTCGCCGAAGAACCCCATCATCTCCAGCGCCAGGGAGTAGTCGAACGAAGTGTGCCCGGCCATACGGAGCCACTGGTTAACCGACCGTTTGGTCCAGCGGATCGCAGGCTGAGGACCTGTAGCCAGCTTCACTGCCACCTCCATGGCCGTT
>CAZYBD010000139.1:0-4311 GCA_964645515.1 uncultured Dehalococcoidia bacterium
GTAATCTCAGGAGGTCTCGGAGCGTTCTTGTCCCCCCATATGACTGGAATCTACATTTCGGTAATAATCCTAGGAATCGGATCCTGGCTCTAAATACCTACCTAGCTTACTCTGCCGATGCAAATGACTGGAATGACACCCGGACACGTAGCCGTGGTCTGGGGGGCGTTCTTGACGTTTTCTGGCTTAACAATGTTCCTGGCTCCCATACTGGTTGGCGCCCTTCGCGACCTGTCCGGCTCGTTTTTCTTAGGCTTTGCTATTTGAGCGGTCTTTAGCTGGTCGTTGTTCATAGCTGGAGCGTTGCTACCTAGATCCTCCGTCACAAAAGGAACGGGCCAATGAAGCGAACTTCTCAGGATTGACAACCCATTTAAGGGAAAGTTAGGGTTAAGGCCTACCGGAGCGGCGGACATGTTGACCCCGCTGGTCCAGCATGACCCTACCTCCTTTTTCCGCAGGAGCAAGTTATGGCCAGGATTACTTCCGCCTCCAGTGAGTCTGTCCCTCTTGACCAGCAGCCCCAGTTCGACCAGATGGTCCAGTGCCTGGGTAGCGTACCGCTCTACGGTCCCGGGTCGGTGATGATCCATGTGCCCAAAGTCCATCAGGCAGCCACGGCGTTGAACGACCAGTTGCGTCGCGACTCCTCTCTGTCCGCCAGAATTTTGGAGCTGGCCATGATCGTTACGGCCAGGGAGATGGACTGCCAGCATATCTGGAATGCCCACGCCGGGCCCGCTCGGAACGCCGGGGTGCCCGACGCCTTGATCGACGCTCTCCGGGAGAAGAAGGAACTACCCCGATTGACTCCGGAAGAAGCGGCGGTGATCAACTACGGCCAAGAGTTTTTCCGTACACACCGAGTTAGCCGCGGCGCTTTTCAGGCGGCGCTGGAACAATTCGGCACCCGAGGACTGGTAGAACTGACTCTGACCATGGGCAACTACTCGCTCCTGGCCTTCGCCGTCAACGCTTTCGACACCAATCTCCCACCGGAGCGCTCCGAGCCCCTGTTGCCCGGCTAATAAACGTTCTATCAACCTATTCTCGTCGTGGGAAAATATAATGGAAGTACAGCCGTTCAAGATAAACGTCCCCGAGGCCAAGCTACAAGACCTGAAAGCCCGCTTGGAACGTACGCGCTGGCCCGACGAAATCTCCGACTCACAGTGGGATTACGGCACCGACATGGCCTATCTGAAAGAGTTGGTGGAATACTGGCGGACTGACTTTGACTGGCGAGCCCAAGAACGCCTGATCAACAGCTTCTACCATTTCAAGACTCAGGTCGATGGCTTGGCCATGCATTTCATACATGAGAAAGGTAAGGGTCCCAATCCGGTCCCGTTGGTGGTTACCCACGGCTGGCCCGGCACCTTCTTTGAAATGTACAAGATCATCCCGCTACTGACGGACCCGGAAAGGAACGGTGGGGACCCGGCTGACGCGTTCGACGTGGTGGCCCCCTCCATGCCCGGTTACGGTTTCTCCGACCATGCGGTCGAGCCCGGTATGGACGTGCTCAGCGTCGGGGACGTCATTGCCAAGCTGATGAAAGATGGTCTGGGCTATCAGCGTTTCGGGGCCCAGGGCGGCGATTGGGGCGCCAGTGTCACCGCAAAACTCGGCTTTTCCTATCCCGACAACGTCATCGGGATACACACGACCTCAGTCGTCCGCCCCACTCCGTATTTGGGACCGGCATCCCGAGAACTGACCGAAGCCGAAAAGGAGCTGCTAAAACAGCGGGAGAAATGGCTGGCTGCCGAGGGAGGATATTCTCACATTCAAGGCACCAAGCCTCAGACCCTCGCCTATGGTCTCAACGACTCGCCGGCCGGGTTGGCCGCCTGGATTCTGGAGAAATACCGGAGCTGGAGCGACTGCGACGGGGATGTGGAGAAGCGGTTTACCAAGGACGAACTGCTAACGACCATCACCATCTATTGGGTGACCGAATCGATCAGTTCCTCCACTCGCCTCTATTACGAGACGCTACACCGTCCTTGGGAACTGGGTCAGAATGAAGGCATCCGGGTGCCCTGCGCCGTCGCTGTCTTCCCCAAGGAACTCAGCATACCGCCGCGTGAGTGGGCCGAGCGTTCCTACAACGTACAGCACTGGACGGTCATGCCCAGCGGGGGTCATTTCGCCGCATTGGAGGAACCAGCTCGATTGGTGGAAGATATCCGGGATTTCTTCAGGCCTTTGCGCTGAATATCTGGTGTCATTCTAACGAAGGACGCCAAGAGACCACGTTCGGAACTAACGGCCGGGCACACCTGACCCTATATGTGCCTTCCTCCTCTTCCAAGTGAGTGGCAATCGCCGACTCCAACCGCTCCATCTGTGGAGTACCTGGCTCCACATATAACCGGCGTGCCAATTGGGCTCTGGCGCCGTCCAGCGTGTCGAACCCTCTGGGCGGCTGTGGCGGCAGAGCGCTAATGGTCGGGCGGACGCCCATCTCTTTGAGTACATTCCGGAACTCAGACAGGCTGGGTAGCGGCAGCCGTGGTTCGTAGTGAACAGTTTGCCAGAGGTGATATATCTGGGACTGGGGTGGGGACTGGAACAAGACCACCATGACCAACTTACTGGCCTTGTTTTCCAATTTTCTCACAAATGGCTCAATTTCTTGGATAGCGTAAAGTACGTGACTGCACAGGGTGATGTCGGCTTGTTCCACTTCGGCATCCATCCATTCCGATTCCACAACCTCCACGTTATCGACCCCGAACTCATAGGAAGCCTCCCGCAATACCTTGCACATGCTGGGCGACGGATCGACAGCAACCACTCGGCTACAGACCAGCGCCAGCGGCAGAGCCAACCTACCTCCCCCGGCCCCCACATCGATCACCACTTGCTCGGCATCCACTGGGTCCTGAAAGTAGTCCACTAGCAAGTCATCGGTCCTCCTAGGGTCTCCTTTGAACTGCTGGGCGTAGGGAGTCCAGTGGTCCTCCGGAGGCAGAATCAGGTCGCGCATGCGGTCAGATTGAGCATGTTCGGCCTGGATCATCTCTTTCCAGCGTTGAATCGCGGTCATATTTATTCACCCTACCCGTTACAACAACGGTGCCAATATCTAACTTCGCCGACCGGTAGATTGACCCTAACGTCCGAAATTACCTCAACAGTATATTGTTGATTGGGCGACCTGTAATACCGTCGGGACAGAATAGGTTGAACCACGCCAAACGGTTGGGGAGATACTTGTCTTGAGAGTGGAACTTTCCTTTGCATTTATTTTAGTCGTTAGGGTTTCAATCGGTCTCGCCTGCGGCGCCGCGGCCCCAACACCTGCACTACTACTAACAGTTGCCAGGAAAGAGGAGCCGGCCCATCAGTAAGTCCCCCGGCCACGCAGACAGCAACCCCGGTCACATCCCGTATATTTTGGGTATTGGCTGAGCGACGACGAAATACGCCAGCCCGCTTGACACCCAGTCGGCATACATGTTCTCCTTTCTCCCTGCAATCATCATTTTGTTTCCCGGGAGCGAGTGAGTAATGGCTGAAAAACTGGTCGGCGTCGCAGTAGGAGGAAACACGATCAGCGAAGTCCAATCGTTGATCCTTCGGGCAGAGGAGTTGGGCATAGACGCTGTATGGATGACGACTGGCGGGACTAGGCTCGACAGCATGACTTGCTTCGCCGCAGCCGCCGGGGCGACCAAGAATATCAAGCTTGGCACTTCTATAGTGCCCACGTACCCCCGCCATCCCTTGGTAATGGTACAACAGGCCCAGGTGGTTGCCCAACTGGCCCCCGGTCGGTTTCGCCTTGGCGTGGGCCCCAGCCACCGCCCTATGATCGAAGAGATGGGACTGGAGTTTAATGCGCCGCTGGCTCACCTGAAGGAGTACGTCCAAATCTTGAAGGCCGCCTTGCAGAATGGGGTAGTTGATTTCGACGGAGAGCATTATCAAGCTCATTCAGCAATTCCTGCTCCAGTCGACATCGATATAATGGCATCTGCTCTTAGAAAAGGGTCTTTCGAGCTATGCGGAGCCGTTGCCGATGGCGCGATCAGCTGGATTTGCCCCGGTGCCTATCTAAGGGACGTTGCTTTACCAGCAATGAAGACTGGTGCCCGCCAAGCTGGTCGCGCCGCGCCGCCGCTGATTGCCCACGCCCCAGTTTGCGTGCACGAAAACGCCGCTGAAGTACGGACCGCGGTTCGCGATCAATTGATGAATCCCAGATTGCCCTACTACCAGCGAATGTTGGTTGCCGCAGGATACCCAGAGGCCACCGAAGGCGTCTGGAGCGACGCTATGATCGACGGTGGAGTGATCTGG
>CAZYBD010000140.1:0-4554 GCA_964645515.1 uncultured Dehalococcoidia bacterium
ACCGAAACGACAGATGAAAAGAACTAGCACATATTTTGCTAAACCGGGCCAGGTTCCGGAAAATTGGCGGGTCATGGATGCCACTGGGCAGACACTGGGACGCTTGGCCCGGGATATAGCCGTCTCCTTACAAGGCAAGGACAAGCCTACATACACTCCGCATACCATGACCGGGGCTTACGTGGTGGTTTTGAACGCGTCCAAGATACGGGTCACCGGCCGAAAACCAATTCAGAAGTATTACTACCGGCATAGTGGTTATGTCGGCAACATCAAGTCCATCCGGCTGCGGGAGATGCTGGAGTCGCGTCCGGAGCGGGTGATAGAACTGGCGGTTAAAGGTATGTTGCCCCGTAATCACATGGGCCGACAGATGCTGCGCCGGCTCAAAGTGTTCTCGGGCGGAGAACACCCTCACCAGGCCCAAGTCGGCCGGAATCAACCGGGCCAGGCCGAGGCCCCAACCACAGCAGTTGACGGAGGATAGAACTTACCTTGGTACAAACCGAGACCAGTCAAGAATATTACTATGGTACCGGTAAGCGTAAGACCGCCATCGCTAGAGTGCGCCTCTACTTGGACGATGGTGGTCCCATAATTGTTAACGGGAAGCCCATGGACGAGTATTTCGGCTGGACCACCTGGCAAGGAATTATAAATGACCCGTTCCGAGTCAGCGATACAGCCCACCGGTTTCGAGTGGTGGTGAAGGTCGACGGCGGTGGTGTGAACGCTCAGGCCGAGGCAATTCGTCACGGGATAGCTCGGGCCTTGGTCGCTTATGATGGCAACCTGAAATCCGGACTGAGGAGGGCCGGCTACATCACTAGGGACGCCCGAATCAAAGAGAGTAAGAAGTACGGCCTTAAGAGGGCCCGTCGCGCGCCTCAATATACCAAGCGCTAAGACGTTTAATTTAAACCCCTAAGTATGCTGACGCCGCGTCCAGCATCCGGTCCACTTTCTCGTAAGTATCTGCTTCGGCGTAGATTCTAAGGAGCGGCTCGGTGCCCGAGAAACGGGCGGCGAGCCAGCCGTCTTTAAAGTGCAGGCGGCGGCCGTCGATGTTATCCGAGTCGACAACCACGAATTCGCCAACACGATCTAAACCAGGATTGTTTACCCGCTCTTGGATCGCGTTGCGGTCTTCAGCGTTGATTTGCACGTCCCGCCGGTGATAGTAGTGGGCGCCGACACGGTCGAATAGGGTTTTGACAAGTTGGGCTGGTGTCTTACCAGTGACCGCCATATATTCAAGAAAGTATAGACCGCTCAAGATACCGTCGCGTTCCGGGATGTGGCCGCGGAAGGCGAACCCTCCGCTCTCCTCTCCTGCCATTAGTGCGTCGACTTCGGTCATTTTGGGTCCTATATTTTTGAACCCAACTCGCATCTCGTGTACGTCCACTCCGAAGATGTCGCCCATCTTGTTGAGCATTTTTGAAGAAGTGACGCCCTTAACCAACGGGCCTCTCCGCTCCTTGTTTTCCAATAGGTACAGGGCCAGCAACGAGAAAACATTCAACGTGGTAATGTACTTCCCTCGCTCATCTATGATTCCCACGCGGTCGGCATCGCCGTCCAGAGCGATCCCCACTGCGGCGCCGACGGCGCGTACCCGGGTCAATATTTCCGACAGATTTTGCGCTATGGGCTCGGGTTGATCCATCCCCGGAAACGCCGGGTTGGGCTGCCCGTGCAGCTCTTCCACGATTGTGTTGCCGCCTGACAACAGCGCCGGGAGGTACCCTCCGCCAGCCCCGAACATGGCATCAACCACAACCTGAAAACCTGCTTCTCGGATCGCATCCAAGTTCACTTGCTTGGCGATGCTAGATAGATAGGGAGGCGCAGGATCCAACGTGGTAATCAACTCAGAAGTGCGTCCCCTTTTAATTGGCATCGGTTCAACGTCCTCCAGCTCTCCTATCACGCTTTCCAGTCGGTCTGTTATATCTTGAGCGGCGCTGCCGGCGTACTCAGGCTTAAACTTGAACCCGTTCCATTGGGCTGGATTGTGGCTGGCCGTGATAATAACTGCCCCGGCGGCATCATGGTGCAGCACGTTGTAGCTGACTACTGGTGTAGGAGCCGGTCTGTCGCACAGAAGTACTTTGATACCTTCAGCCGCGCATATTCCCGCCACTGTGGAAGCGAATTCGGCTGAAAGGAAGCGAGTGTCATAGCCGACGACCAACCCGCGCTCCGCCGTACCCCGCTCCTTTAAATAGCGGCATAGTCCCATTGCGCAACGAGCAACGTTGGAGAAAGTGAACTCGTCGGCTATGAGAGCACGCCACCCGTCGGTGCCAAACTTGATCTCCGTCACCATCTGTTCTTCATCTCTCCTTGTGAGACCTGGTATGATACGAATCATCCGACGGGATTTGGTGCTTGGCTACAGAGACGGACAACTCGGGTTGGGCCATATAATTGTCGGGCTGGAACAGAAAGAGGTCCAACCAGCACACGGTTCCACCGCTACGGTCGGACCTCTATTACAC
This sequence comes from uncultured Dehalococcoidia bacterium, assembly GCA_964645515.1. GTDB lineage: Bacteria > Chloroflexota > Dehalococcoidia > Lucifugimonadales > UBA3495 > VXOI01. The sequence continues at coordinate 2,505 of CAZYBD010000140.1, forward strand.
TCCGTGCGAACGGCGCCTAGTCTGACTAGAGGCCGGCGTCCCTGCGTAGAGCTTCGGCTTTGTCGGTCTGCTCCCAACTGAGTTGGAGCTCTTCCCGTCCGAAATGCCCGTAGGCTGCGGTGGGTTGATAGATAGGTCTCCGCAGTTGCAGTTCACGGATGATAGCGGCGGGCCTCAGATCGAAGTGTTTGTCGACCAGTTCGTGGATGGTCTCACTGTCGACTTTGTTGGTGCCGAAGGTCTCCACCGCTACTGATATGGGAGTGGCCACCCCGATGGCGTAGGCAACCAGCACCTCGGCCCGGTCGGCTAGTCCTGCAGCCACGATGTTTTTGGCCACCCAACGCGCCGCGTAGGCTGCTGAGCGGTCTACCTTAGTTGGATCCTTCCCTGAGAAGGCTCCTCCGCCGTGGCGGGCGATTCCGCCGTAGGTGTCTACCAGGATCTTTCGGCCTGTAAGTCCAGTATCGCCGGCAGGACCGCCGATCACGAAGCGGCCACTGGGGTTAATGTAAATCTTTGTGTCATCGTCCAACAGGTTCGCTGGGACGATCTTTTTGATGACCTCTTCCGTGATTTCTCGTTCCAATTGCTCGTTGGACACTTCAGGGTCGTGCTGGGCGCTGATGACTACTGCGTCTACCCGGTGCGGGACCCCATGCCGGTACTCCACAGTTACCTGTGACTTTCCGTCCGGCCGTAGGTACGGGAGCAGTCCCTCTTTCCGTACCATGCTGAGTTGTTGTACCAACCGGTGAGACAGACTTACCGTTAGAGGCATGAGCTCGGGGGTCTCGTTGCAGGCAAATCCGACCATCATTCCTTGGTCACCGGCTCCGGTGGAATCGAAGTCGTCGGCCGGAGCTGGGCGGTCGGTGCGGTTCTCCAGTGCGGTGGTCACACCGGCAGAGATGTCGCTTGACTGCTCTTGGATGGAGACGGTTACGCCGCAACTCTTAGCATCTATCCCGTATTCCGAATCAGTATAACCGGCGTTTCGCAGGGTTTCGCGCACAATTTTTGGTACGTCTATGGAAGAGCTGGTTGTGATTTCCCCCATCACAATCACCAACCCGTTGGTGACGCCGGCTTCACAGGCTACTCGACCCATGGGGTCGTTGCGCAGCACCGCGTCTAGAACGCCGTCGGAAATCTGGTCGCATAGCTTGTCTGGGTGACCTTCGGTCACCGACTCCGATGTTAGGAGGTACTTGGGGGAATCATGAAACAGTAAAGTCATTGTTCTTTCTCCTGTTTAGGCTAGGGGGCCTAAGTCCCTTCTTGCCAGCTATCTTGGTACTTCTGTTGCTGAGCGGTGAGAGTATCAATGGTCACGCCCATGGATTCGAGCTTAAGGCGTCCGACGTCCTGGTCTGTATCGATGGGGACCCCGTGTACGCCAGCTTCCAACTTGCCTTTGTTTTTTACCACGTATTCGGCCGACAGAGCCTGGTTGGCAAAGCTCATGTCCATGACTGCGGACGGGTGCCCTTCCGCCGCCGCCAAGTTGATCAGCCGTCCTTCACCCAGCAGATATAGTCTACGCCCGTCCGACATTTCGTACTCTTCGACGAAGTTACGGACAGTGCGGTGTGAGACCGCCATTGACTCCAACGCCGGAATGTCGATCTCGTCGTTGAAATGACCGCTATTAGCCATGATCGCCCCGTGAGACATTTCATTGATGTGGTCGACCCCGATGGTATTGCGCCCTCCGGTCACAGTTATGAACACTTCACCGGTCTTGGCCGCTTCCACACCCGTGGAGACAGTAAAACCGTCCATGATGGCCTCAAGGGCCCGAATCGGGTTGGTCTCGGTCACCGTGACATGCGCCCCCATGCCGCGTGCCCGGTTGGCCACACCACGACCGCACCAACCGTATCCCGCCACGACACCGCGCCGGCCAGCCCACAAGATGTTGGTGGCACGGGTGATGCCGTCCAGCGTGCTCTGGCCGGTACCGTAGCGGTTGTCGAAGAAGTGTTTGGTCTCGGCATCGTTAACGGCGATGATGGGGTATTGGAGTTTCCCTTCCTTGGCCATAGCC
>CAZYBD010000141.1:0-4046 GCA_964645515.1 uncultured Dehalococcoidia bacterium
ATTTCCGGCGCCGTCGGCACCCACGCTACGGTACCGCCATCGGTCGAGGAACGGGTTTGCGATCAACTAGGACTCAAGGTGGCCAAAGTTTCTAACCAAGTGATCCAGAGAGATCGCTACGCCCACTTCGTCACCACGTTGGCGCTGATCGGCGCCTCGTTAGAAAAGTTCGCCTCTGAAATACGTTCGCTGCAACGCACTGAAATCCACGAATTGGAAGAACCATTTGGCCAGGGTCAGACAGGGTCTTCGTCCATGCCCCATAAACGCAATCCGGAGCTTTCCGAACGGATCTGCGGACTAGCACGCCTGATCCGTGGCAACGCCGTCACGGCTATGGAGAACGTTGCTCTCTGGGGCGAACGGGACATCAGTCACTCTTCAGCCGAACGAATTATCCTGCCCGATTCATGCCTAGCGTTGGACTACATACTTAGTATTTTCACCAAGACCGTCGAAGGGTTGAGAGTGTTTCCGGAAAGGATGTGGGCCAACATCGAAAGTAGCCGCGGGTTGGTCTTCAGCCAACGAGTGCTCCTGGAGTTGGTGGACCGTGGCCTGGCCCGAGAAGAGGCCTACAAGATCGTCCAGTTCAATGCCGCCCGCAGCTGGGACGAGGGTGTGGATTTCCGGGAGCTTATCAAGTCCGACCCCACGGCGACGGCGTGCCTCTCTGAAGACGACCTGCAGGGACTATTTGACTACGGGTACTACACTCGTTACGTTGACGACACTTTCCGTCGTCTGGGGTTGCTGCCCGCAGCTAAACCAACTGGCAAGGCCGGTAAAACTGGGGCGGCGCGGCGATAGAGATGCTGGGGCTTCCAGAAATAAATTTTTACATCTGACATAAGAAGGGTGCGTGAGGGATAAACGCGCAATGGTAATCGAGACTCCGCTGCCGGGCAGGACTCATCGGGGAAAGGTCCGTGATACCTATGACCTGGGAAATGGTCTTTTGTTGATGGTCGCGACCGACCGCATCTCGGCCTTTGATGTGGTGTTGCCAACGGGGATACCGGACAAGGGCTTGGTCTTGAACCAGATCTCGGCTTTCTGGTTCGACCGGACGGCCCACCTGGTGCCCAACCATCTGCAATACCTGGCCGATTCACCAGATGCAGGACCATACCTTCAGGAAAGTACCTTCGGCCCCAGCATGACTTCGGAAATCGCCAGACAGGCTATGTTGGTTCGGCGGGCCGAGCGGGTCGATATTGAATGCATCGTGCGTGGCTACATCACCGGATCCGCTTGGTCAGAGTACCGGCGACAAGGAACGGTGTCAGGGAGGGCTATGGAGGCGGGATTGGTCGAGGGCCAAGTCTTTCCAGAGCCGCTATTTACACCGACTACCAAGGCCGTTGAGGGCCACGACGAAAACATGTCCCCGCAGCAGGTCTTAGACATGGTGGGTAGCGAGCTGGCCCAAAAGCTGGAGGAGACCAGTAAGGTTGTTTACCAGCACGCCCACGACTATGCTAAGAAACAAGGAATAATTCTCGCCGACACGAAAATGGAATTCGGCGTACTTGACGGCCAGTTGATCCTCATTGACGAGCTACTGACCCCGGACTCCAGCAGATTCTGGGATGCCTGCGGCTACGAACCTGGTCGTTCCCAACCCAACTTCGACAAGCAGTTCGTGCGGGACTGGCTGGAGTCACAGGGATGGGACCACGAGCCGCCGGCGCCGGAGCTACCAAGCGATATTGTAAACAGGACTACAGATCGGTACAAGGAAGCCTATCACCGGCTTACCGGAGCTACGCTGTAGCCGGAGGAAACTAGTTTGCCCGAATCGAGACGTCGGAGGGGCCGGGGCGCCACAAGGGCCGCCGGTTCCGGCAATGTTCAGGGGAGCCCACGCAGGAAGACCAATAAGTGGTACTTGGGTGCGTCGATCATCATCGCCGTGCTGGTTATAGCCAGCTTCGCCTTCGCCAGCTTCAGCGGCGGTGGGAGCGCGATCAGCACCGGCGAGGGTAACGAATACATCAAAGGCGTCGGGGTCCAGCATGACATCATGCCGACATCCAAGCACCTTCCCGAGACGGAAACGATCAATTACAGCACCACCCCTCCCACGTCGGGCGATCACTGGGCCACTCCTCAAGCGTGCGGGTTCTACGAGGACGGGGTTCCCGACGAGCGGGCTACCCACAATTTGGAACACGGCAACATTGTCGTGAGCTACAACCTGCCGTTGGAAGCCGATGTACAAGCGCTCCGCAGCGCCATGAACTCCATCGGCCTTGCAAATATGTGGGGTATTAGCCGGTTTTACCCTGATATCGAGCCCGGCACAGTCTCACTGGCCGCTTGGGGCGTGCTGGATACGATGCAAGGCGTCGACCGGGACCGTATCACCAGGTTCTTCGAATCCTACTTCGGCGCTTTGGGGCCGGAGATTATTCCATGCAGCGGCGTTCAGGCGCCACACGTCAAGTAGCCTTTAGACTGGGGGGCCATGTTTCTGGCCAAGATATACGTAACGCTCAAGCCCACGGTCAACGACCCGCCGGGCCAGACTGTGCTGGCGGGCTTACGCCGGATGGGCTACGATTCGGCTGCGGACGTCAGAATGGGGAAATACCTCCAGGTACGGGTTGAGGGCACCGAACGGGTTAGAGTGGAAGCCCAGGTCCACGAAATGTGCCAGAAGCTCCTGGCCAACCCGGTAATTGAAGACTATCGGTTTGAGCTAGAAGCTTAGCCCGAAGGCAGGCCCTAGTCCTCAAGGGAGGTTCTTGCCTATCGGCTATGGTCGAAAATGAGCGGTGTCGGAGACCGTGTGCCGGCACCCCGGTGGTTGTGTCCGTATTGTCAGGCCGTCTCTACGTCGTTGGCCTTCTGAAGGCCGAGTTCTTCCACCGCCATCTCACGCATCCTGAACTTCTGAATCTTGCCGGTGACTGTCATCGGGAAGTCGGTGGTCATTTTCACGTAGCGCGGGATTTTGTATCGGGCGATCTTGCTGTTGCAAAATTCCCGAATCTCCTCGGCATCGGCGGTCTCCCCTGGTTTGAGCATTATCCAGGCCATCACTTCCTCCCCGAAACGTTCGTCTGGGACGCCGATCACTTGGACGTCGGCGACCTTAGGGTGAGTGTATAAAAACTCCTCTACCTCCCGAGGATAAATGTTCTCGCCGCCGCGGATGATCATATCTTTGAGCCTGCCAGTGATCCTGTAATAGCCTTCCTCGTCCACGGTGGCCAGGTCTCCAGTATGTAGCCAACCGTTCTCGTCGATGGCTGCCGAAGTTTCGTCGGGCATGTTGTAGTAGCCCTTCATCACCATGAAACTTCGGGTGCGCAGCTCTCCCTGCTTACCGGACCTAACCTCAAGGTTGCTTTCTGGGTCAACCAGTCTAACTTCAACCTCGGGTAACACTCTTCCCACGGTAGATACCCTGCGCTCGATGGTGTCTCCAGTCAGCGTCTGGGTCACCACCGGTGAGGCCTCGGTCAAGCCATATGCGATGGTGATGCCGTCGGCGCCCATCTGGTCGATTACCTGCCGCATCACCTCTATTGGGCAGGGTGAGCCTGCCATTATCCCAGTGCGCAAAGAGGTCAGGTCGAACTTGTCGAAGTCCGAGTGTCCCAACTGGGCGATGAACATGGTTGGCACGCCGTGGAGCGCTGTGCATTTCTCCTGCTCGACCGCCTGCAGGGTCTTTAGCGGATCAAAGTACTCTGACGGTACCACGATCGCTGAGCCGTGGGTAACGCAGGTCAGGTTACCCAAAACGCAACCGAAACAGTGGTAGAAAGGCACGGGGATGCACAGGCGGTCTTCCTCGGTCAACTCCATGGCGTCCCCAGTGTAGGCGCCGTTGGCCACGATATTGTAATGGGTGAGCATAGCGCCCTTGGGGTTGCCGGTAGTACCGGAGGTGTATTGGATGTTTATCACGTCATCGGGGTCGCATTGGGCTTGCCGTCGCTGTAACTGTGCTGCATCGACCGCGCCCGCCTTGTCCAGTAGATTTTCCCAGGACCACATCCCGTGCGGGGTTTGGATCTGATCGCCCGAATGCG
>CAZYBD010000142.1:0-6793 GCA_964645515.1 uncultured Dehalococcoidia bacterium
GACCGTGATGGAATTGACCAGGCGGTTGTGATGGGCGTGGGGTGGTGCGACCAAGCGATCGCTAAAGAGGCCAACGATTACCTCGATGAAGCGGCGGCACAACATCCGAAGCGATAGACCGGCCTTTGTACCGATACCCCAAAAAAGGGTCAACAAGCCCAGCGGGAAGTGGAACGCTGCGCGGCGGCTGGCCTGAAGGGAGTCGGTGAGCTGCACCCGGATACCCAGGCATTCGATATCACTGATAAGCAAACGATGGCGCCCCTGATGGACCTGGTTAGGTCACTGGGACTTCCTTTGCTGGTCCATTCGTCGGAGCCAGTAGGACATAAATATCCTGGTAAGGGGCACACAACCCCCGACAAGTTATACCGGTTCATCACCAACTTCCCGGACAACATTATCATTTGCGCCCATTGGGGCGGTGGGCTCCCGTTCTACTCTCTAATGCCCGAGGTACCGGAGGCACTGAATAATGTTTACTTTGACTCCGCGGCTTCACCGTTTCTATACAAACCCGAAGTTTTCGTCAAGGTTGCCGAATTGGCCGGAGTGGATAAAGTGCTATTCGCTAGTGACTTTCCGTTGATGAAACCGTCCCGTCCATTAAAACAGTTGAGCGGACTGGAAATGAGCGAGGGCGACAGGCAACGGATATTGTCAGACAACGCGGTACGCCTACTGGGACTCTAGAGCCAGCCCCGTGGCGGATTTTGTTACGTTGCCAGATTACCTGGCCCGCGGACTGGATATTGTCTTCGTTGGTCTGAACCCCTCTCAATATTCCGCAGACGCCGGCCATTATTTTGCCAATCCGCGCAACCGGTTTTGGACCGCTTTCAACCTCGCTGGGTTGGTGGAACGGGAGTTCACTTCCGAGGAAGACGCCGACCTGCCCGCCCTGGGCATTGGTCTTACCGACGTAGTGAAACGTCCCACACCGCAGGGCTTCGGTCTAAAGGCGAAAGACTATCGGCAGTGGTCGCCAGTGTTAAAAGAAAAAATATTGAATTACCGGCCCCGGGTGGTCTGTTTCCAGGGGATGATGGCTTACAAAGCTTACCTCAAGTACGCTGAAGGTACCGTTGGAAACCCGGAGTTGGGGCTGCAGGGCCGGATGATCGGCGATTCCAAGGTGTTCGTGGTACCCAACCCCAGCCCGGCCAATGCAAAATTTTCGGTAAGCGATCTAGCCTCCTGGTATCGGCAGTTAAACGAGTTTCGGAGTCCGCTCGGCGGATGACTTCCTCGGAAAAGACCGTCCGGACTTTTATCGCGGTCGATATTTCACCGGAGGCACGCCAGACCCTGCAGGGCGTGGCGAGCCGATTCCGACTAGAGTTTCCTCAGGGCGTCGCTTGGACCAACCCTCAAGGGTTCCATGTGACATTGAAGTTTCTCGGCAACATTAGCCCCGATTTGGTAGGCCGTGTCATGGGCAGTCTGACTGCTCCGGCCGCCGCTGCCAACTCTTTTCATCTGGGACTCGCTGGACTGGGAATGTTCCCCAATTCTAAACGTCCTCGAGTCCTTTGGGCAGGACTGAATGGCGACCTGGCAGGCTTGTCGGCCTTATATCTGGCCGTTGGACAGTCCTTAACTACCTTGGGTTTCGCACCGGAAGACCGTCTATTCTCTCCCCATATTACATTGGGGCGCGTCAAACGGGGCGCTTCGGTTGGACTGCTGAGCAAGATATCGGGCAGTGTAACTGCGGCCCCGCAGCCGCACGCCCACTCCTGGCAGGTTGAGTCCGTGTGCTTATTCCGGACCGATCTACACCCATCAGGGGCCGAACATACCGTTATCGGTTCATGGCCATTGGGTACTCCCGACACTCCTGTGGTAAGCCCATAGGCTGACCTCTTGCATAAAGCCCAAATCTCCATTCGATTTCGACTTGGCCGTCAGCCACCGCGCCTATTTTCAGAACCGCTGCGGCAGGGCGCCCTGTTAGCGAAACATTTTCAACAGTGAGGCCGGGTTCCGGGACTTGGATACCTGTTTCATTAGCTTCTGCGTCTGTTTGAACTGGTTCAATAGCTGGTTGATGTCCTGAGGGGTGGTGCCGCTGCCTCTGGAAATCCTGCGGCGACGGCTGCCGTTGATTATCTCCGGGTTGTGACGTTCCTCCGTGGTCATAGAGCGTATGATGGCCTCGATACGTTCCACGCGGCCGTCTTCCAACTCGCCGGCCGGGAGCTTGTTGGCCATCTGGCCCATGCCGGGGATCATTTCCACGATCTGGCTCAACGAGCCCATCTTTTTCACGTTCTGGAGCTGACCCAAGAAGTCCTCCAGATCAAAGCTGGCCTGCCGGAACTTGCGTTCCATCTCTTTGGCCTGGTGCTCGTCCACGGCGTCTTGAGCCTTCTCGATCAGGGTCAGGACGTCGCCCATGGCCAGGATGCGCGATGCTAGTCGGTCCGGGTGAAAAGCCTCCAATCCGTCCGGCCTCTCGCCCACTCCAATGTACTTGATGGGCACTCCGGTAACCCGAGTTATGGAGAGAGCCGCGCCACCACGGGCGTCGCCGTCCATCTTGCTCATGATCAAACCGGTCAACTCGACCCGCTCGTGGAATCCTTCTGCGGTGTTGACCGCGTCCTGCCCAGTCATCGCGTCGACAACCAGAAGTATTTCGTTGGGAGAGGTGACCTTCTTGATCTCTACTAGTTCCTTCATTAACTCGTCGTCTATCTGCAACCGGCCCCCGGTGTCGATAATGGCCCAATTCACTCCCAGTTGACGTGCCCGATCCAGGCCGGCCTTGGCCACCTTAACGGCAGAAGAACCCTTGGGGTCTTCGGAATAGACTGGAATGTCCAGTTGCCGGCCAAGAGTTTCTAGCTGTTGAATTGCCGCGGGACGCCTCAGGTCGGCGGCGATGAGCAATGAGCGGTGACCTTGACGTCGTAGATCCAACGCCAATTTGGCTGCGGTGGTGGTTTTGCCGGAACCCTGTAGCCCAACCAACATGACTGCGGTCACCGGTTGGCTGGAGAGGGTCAGGGCGTGACTGCCTCCCCCCAACAGCGCAGTCAACTCTTCATGGACAATTTTGACCACCTGTTGGCCGGGAGTCAGGCTTTCCAGGACCTCCGAACCCTGTGCCCGTTCCTTGACGGCGGCCACGAAATCGCGGGCGACGCGGAAATTGACGTCGGCCTCCAGCAGCGAGCGGCGTACTTCGCCTAACGCCTCGTCTATATCTTTGTCTGTCAACCGGCCCTTGTTGGAGAGTTTGTTGAGGATACCGGTCAACCGACCTGTTAGGTTCTCAAACATAATTCCGCCCTATGTGGTGTCGGCGTGATGCCCCATCTGACCGTCCTTGAGCGAGCCAAACGGCTCGTCCCGAGCCTGTCAAAGGATGCCCCACCGAAACAGTGGTCCTTTACTCGATTGTAGGCTGGACCCACAGAAAATGCCACTCCCAATTGGACAGCTGCACCACGATGGAGAGGCTAATGGCCATTCATACGGCCAGTCCGGTGCTCTTGCCCCATTGGGAACGAGACTGTCCGAATTCCAGGATTTTCACGAGGAGGTGACGCGCAGTAGACTTGATCAGTGGGTGCGTGTGCTAGAATCATCGTGCGGTGGGATATTCGTGCCCTGCCTGTGGGCATGGAGCAAAGTTGGTGTGGCGGAGGTGTTGATTCGGCGGTGCTCGTTCAGGAGTGCGCGCTGAGGTGTTATCCATGATACCCCTCAAACTCAGCCTCAATAACTTCATATGCTACAGGGAAAACGTTCCCACGCTCGACTTTGCGGGGATCCATGTAGCCTGCCTGTGCGGCTCCAACGGCAATGGCAAGTCGGCATTACTAGACGGGATCACATGGGCCGTTTGGGGCAAGGCTCGTGGCAAGACTCAGGACGACCTAATATCGTACGGTGCGGATGAATGCCGCGTCGAACTGGACTTTTCTTCTCGCGATGAAGATTATCGCATCATCCGCAGAAAGCGCCGGCGCGGACCCTCCGACCTGCAACTCATGTTGCTAAACGGCGGCGATCCCGTTCCCATTACCGGAAACGTAATGCGCGAGACCCAGGCCCAGATTGAAAATACTGTCGGGATGGACTACGAGACCTTCGTGAACTCAGCCTACTTGGTCCAAGGACGGGCCGATGAATTCACCAACCAGATCCCTTCCAAGAGAAAAGAGGTCCTCAGCAAAATATTGGGACTCGAGACCTACGACCGTCTGCAAGCTTGCGCCAAGGAACGCGGGGACCAGTCTAAGTCGTCGTCTGCTGCTGTTCAATCCAGCACCGAACGTATGCGCCTGGAACTGGACGAACTGGGCACTCCGGCTGCGGAACTTGCCACTGTCGAAGAGCAGTTGGAGTACCTAGGGCTCGAGCTGACCACCCAGAAATCCAAGTCTGCCGAATTTCGAGACCAATTGACTCAGATAAGGGGCCATCAAGCCCAGCAACAGGAGACGCGCGACCGGCTGATGACGTTATCCCAGGAGTTGGCCGGTCTGCAGACCGCAGAGAAAGCCGCCAGGGATCAGATCGCCGAGTACGAGGCGTTGCTGTCGCAAGCAGAAACCGTACGCCAGGGGGCGGCCAGGTTGGCAGCAGCCCGTTTCAACTTCGAAGGATTGGAACAGAAGAGAGTGCAGCACGAAGCACTGGAGCGGGAGATGATCACACTCCAGGGTACCGTCGAAGTGCAGCGCACCCGCCTGGAATCGGAGCTGGACGAGCTGCAAAGGAACATCGACGTTCGTCTGGCCCCGAAAGCTCAAGATTTGGAGAAGTGGGAAGCCGAGTTACTGTCGGTGCGATCGGAACAGGACAGCCTGGATGAACAAAAAAAGCTGGTAATCGAGGACCGAGAACGCATCACTTTCCTATCCAACCAAATGGGCCAGTTGGAAAGTTCCATTGAGCGGTTTACCAATGAAGGGAAGGGACTGGTCGAGAAGCTGGGTATGTTGCGCAACGCCTCCGCCGGCGACGCGGTCTGCCCGCTTTGCCAGACTCCTCTGAGCGAAGACGGCTGTGTACGCCTAGATGAATCATACAACCAGGAAATTGAAGCCAAACGGGAAGAATTCCGTGAGGCCTCTACTCACTTATCTCAAATTCGGGGCCAAAGCGCCGAATTGGAGTTACATCTGCCCCAACGGGAACAGGACTTGGCTGGCGCCCAGACCAGCCATCGCATAAGGCTCGGCGAGCTGGAAACACTGATTACAGAGTCACGTGCGGCGGGAGAGGAATTGCAAAAATCCTTGGCTCGGTCGGCGGGACTGAAAGTGTCGCTTGGAGACGGGAGTTTCGCTGCGGATGAGAATGTCCGACTTGGAAATCTGAAAGTGGACATTTCCCAGCTTGGCTACGACGGTCAATCCCGTCAACGTTGCTACCAGGAGACTCAGGAACTGGAGATGTTCGCTAAGCAGGCCGCGTTGTTAGATCAAGCGGAGGCCGGCTTACCCGGTGGCCGCGATGTCTTGGCCAAGCACGCCGAGATGATACAGTGGCGGGTCGAAGAGGTGGACCGATTGCGCCGTTCGCTGGCCGATGGAGAGGAGGCGGTGGCTCGGCTCGCGGAGTTGGAAGCTGCTCTGCTGGCTCAAGAACAGAAGGAAGCTACTGTGACGGTTCAAGTGGAACAATTGAGGGCCCGGCAGGGCTACATCCAGGGCCGCGTGGAGCGTAAGGAGGCGCTAACCCGTGACTTGGAGACTGAGTCGCGGCGTCTGGCCGAGCTATTGGACGAGCAGTCGGTCTACCAGGAACTGACCACTGCTTTTGGTCGCCAAGGGGTCCAAGCCATGCTGATCGAAACGGTCGTGCCTCGTCTGGAGGAGGAGGCCAATGCCTTATTGGGCCGCATGACCGATAACCGCATGAACGTGAAGTTGGAAACTCTCAGGGAGCGGGCCTCCGGTCAAGGTGAACCCAGGGAGACTTTGGAGATACAGGTGAGTGACGAACTGGGGCCCCGCTCTTATGAGATGTATAGTGGCGGAGAGGCCTTTCGGGTAAACCTAGCACTGCGTATCGCCCTTTCGCGCGTGCTGGCCCACCGCACGGGTGCGCCGTTGCCCACACTCTTCATAGACGAGGGGTTCGGCACCCAGGACGCCGTGGGGCGGGAGCGCATCTTGGATGTCATCAGTGTAATCGGTACACAATTCGAGAAAGTAATTGTCATTACGCACTTGGACGATCTGAAAGATGCTTTTCCGGTGCGGATTGAGGTCCATAAGGATAGCAACGGCTCAACTTTCTCGCTGAACTAGATAAGTCTGTTGGGCCACCATGCGTCTACCGTTTTTCAACAGTGGGGCCCTGACCGAAAGGGGTCCATGATGACTGTCCCAGACAACAACGTCCAGGTCAGAATGGCTGGCATCGAGCATTTGAATGTCTTGGTCGATTTCAATGTGGCGATGGCTTTGGAGACCGAAAAGAGGGAGTTGGACCCGATTCTGGTCCGCTCCGGAGTAAATGCAGTTCTGACCGGAAAGGGCATCGGGTTCTACGTGGTCGCCGAGTATACCGGCCTTACCGTGGGCGGCCTGTTGGTCACCTACGAATGGAGCGACTGGCGCAACGCTTACTTCTGGTGGATACAGAGCGTCTACGTGCTACCGACCTATCGAACGGTGGGTGTGTATCGGTCGATGCAGCGCTATGTTTCCCTGGAAGCGAGGCGCGGCGGGGCCTGCGGCCTGCGTCTGTACGTCGACAAAGATAACGAGGTTGCCCAACGGGTGTATTCCAGAATGCGAATGCAGCGAACGCACTACGATATGTTTGA
>CAZYBD010000143.1:0-3181 GCA_964645515.1 uncultured Dehalococcoidia bacterium
CCGGCTATCGGAAATATCGGAGATGCTTTCCGGCCAGTCTGATGTCGCAGCAAATATAGTGTTGGACTTTGGAATGATACGGGGGCTGGCATACTATAACGGGATTATTTTCGAGGTTACTCACTCCGACTGGCCGGTCCCTCTAGGAGGAGGCGGCCGCTACGACGGTCTGGCGCTGGCCTTGGGAGCCGCCAGACCTGTGCCTGCATTGGGCTTCGCGTACAATCTAGACGCCTTGATCGCCTTGACGAAGCCCCCTGAGACGGCGGACAAGGACAAACCTAGTAACGGTGGAACCTTGGTAGTCTCCTCCAATGCGTTATATCAGGTCGAAGCCGTGAACACTGCCCAGGATCTCCGTGGCCAAGGAAAAGTAGCCGTCCTCGACGTAAACGGCAGTTCCCTAGAGGACGCCAAGGCCCTAGCAGCCAGAATGGGACTGGGACAGGTAATGATGGTCCTAGGGGAAGGCCGACATGAGTCTTACGAGGTCGAGCACACGGCGTGACGAAACGGGTTTCGGGAAAGAACGGAGTCAACCGAGGACGGCACAGCCAGTCCGCCCTCAGACTCGTTTTGCCCAGCGACGGCGACCTGTACGAGTTGACACTGCGTTTCATGCGCTCCTGCGGTCTTCCCGTTTCTCGGCCCAACGCCAGAAGGTATACCGGATCTATTCCAGCCCTACCGGGTGTTGAGGTCCTGTTCCAGCGGACGGCCGACGTCACGCAGAAGATTGAGGAAGGCAGCGCCGAGCTTGGAATAACCGGGTTGGACCGGGTGATGGAGTATCGCAGCGACGAGGAGCGGGCCTGTGTACTGATCGAAGATCTGCGCTTCGGGCGGTGCGAGTTCGTAATGGCCGTGCCCAACTCCTGGTTGGACGTGACCTCCCTGTCCGATTTGGCAGACCTTGCACTGGAATTCCGTCAGGAAGGAAAACAACTGCGCATAGCTACTAAGTACCCCAGGCTACTGCGCTGGTATCTGTACGAACGAGGCATCAACTACTTTACATTGGTACCCGCCAGCGGCACCATGGAGGCGGCTCCGGCGGCCGGTTACGCAGATCTGATAGCCGATTTGACCGCCACAGGTGCCACTCTCAGAGAGAACCAACTCAAAACCGTCGACGACGGAACGATCTTGACCTCCCAGGCCTGTTTGATCGCCAATCCGGCACTGCTGGCTTCTGGTGAGCCGGCGTGGTGGCTGGCCCGGTCCGTTACCGAGATGATGGATGCCAATCTCAGAGCCGAACCTTTTTACCGCATGACCGCCAACGTCCAGGGCACTTCCGCGGAAGCAGTCAGTTCCACAATTCTGGCCCGACCGGGCCTGGCCGGCTTGCGCGGCCCCACGGTATCCCGCGTCTATAATGTGGAAGAACAGGACTGGTTTAGCGTGAGCCTATTGGTGCAGAAGGACCGTATGTTGGAGGCTGTAGACCACCTGCGTGACTGCGGCGCAGTGGACGTTGCGGCCTCACAACTCAGTTATCTGTTCGACGGCACTTCCCAGGCGTACAATGCGCTTTTCGGGGATAGCCCAACAAATACGGGGTGACAGGCATCCATGGGGGTGCTAGCAGCGAGATCATCCGTACATGCCTAACCTTCCAATGCATATATACCTGGCCAACCAGGTGGCCGAAGAACTTGACTGTGGCTACGTTTACGACCACATCGGTAGCTTCTACCTTGGCTCAACCACCCCCGATATCCGCGCCATGACCAAGTGGCCTAGGGAGCAGACTCATTTCTCCACCCTATTGGTGGAAGAAGTGGGCACAGGTGTCAGGACAATGTTCCGCAACCACCCAGAATTGATGGAAAGCAAAGATGTTTCCAATGCCACTCGGTCGTTCCTACAAGGCTACATCAGCCACTTAGCAGCCGACGAAGTGTGGATTACCAGCGTTTATCGGACCAATTTCGATACCTCCATCCCTGATACCCGTCTGACCGAGGATCAGATTGAAGCCGACATCTGGGACCGTGCCCTCCAACTTGACATGGACCGCCGATCACTGCCAGTACTGAAACAGGCAATGAACACCGAAGAAGCCGTGTCGTGTGGTGACGAGGGCGTTTCGATCACCTTTCTGGAAGACGGCCTCCTCACCGAGTGGAAAGACTGGGTGAGCCGCTTTATGGACATGGAGTTTTCCTGGGAGAGATTGAAACGGGCTTTGAACCGCATGTACCGCGATAACGACTATGTACAGGAATCGGTGGGTGAATTTCTGAAAAGGATACCCGTGAGTCTGGAAGAGGTGTACCATAAATTTCCAGAGGAAAACGTTGAAACCTACCGGCGGCAAGCGGTTTCCGCCTCCGTCACTCAAATAGGCGATTATTTCTAATCAGCAGGTTCATGGTGCCATACCAAGGATTTGCTCTGGAGCAACACATTGGCCCTTAACGTAATCCACGGCATAAAGGACGCCGAAAATGTCTTAAGGCGGGTCGACCCACTGGATCTGTCGTCCCTGCCGGAAACTGTCTTGGAGCGGACCAAACTGGCCTTCGGAGACGATGTGCTCCCCGAAGAATCAATCCTCCAGATCATTCGAGACGTCCGCCAGGAAGGCGACGCCGCTGTTCGCCGCTACGCTAAGTTGCTGGACGGCGCCACTTTGGAAAATTTTCGAATCGCTGATGACCAAATAATGCGTGCCAAGGAGTCCGTAAGCCCGGAACTGTGGCAGTCCTTGGAACTTGCCGCCAAGCGTGTGCGAGACTTTCACGAATCGACCCTTCCCAAAGACTGGCTGGACCGCGAACAGGGACTGGGCGAACTGGTGCGGCCCTTGGACCGGGTCGGGCTCTACGCTCCAGGCGGTAGTGCCGCTTATCCGTCCACAGTCCTCATGACCGCCATTCCTGCCAGGGTAGCTGGAGTGGCAGAAGTAATCATGACAACACCTAGGATCGGCCACGAGCCCTTGAACCCAGCGGTGATAGCTGCTGCTGAGATTGCCGGTGTCGACGCCCTCTATCAGGTGGGTGGGGTTCCTGCGGTCGCGGCGATGGCTTACGGCACCGAGTCCATGCCCAAGGTGGACAAAATCTGCGGGCCAGGCAATGTGTTCGTCGCATATGCCAAGAAATTGGTTCAAGGGCAAGTGGACATCGACGGGGTCTTCGGTCCCACGGAGACCATCATCCTCGCCGACGAC
>CAZYBD010000144.1:0-6129 GCA_964645515.1 uncultured Dehalococcoidia bacterium
GTTCTGCTTGGGCGTGAGGACGTGTCGCATTCGGGCTAATGTTGTGGATCGTTGACATCATGCCGCCAATAATCCGGTGGCTTGGGTTCCTGGGGGCCCACTGTCGTTTCAGGCGCCCTGCTGAAGGCTTTTATAATGCGAGGTCCGATAATGGCGGCCGCCAAAGCTCCGGCACAATTGGTTAGCATATCGTTTACTGACGTAGACCGGCCAGGAACTGATGCCTGAAGAAGTTCTAGCAGAACTCCGTATAGAGTTGCGACCGTCGAGATCCCCAAGGCCCAACGATAGTCCGCTGAAAGAGGTGCCCCCCAGGCTGCGAGGGAGGCCTGCAAACAAAGGGAGAGTACGAAATAGAGTATGAAATGCTCGGTGATCGACCGCGCTTCCCCGATCCAGAAGGTCGTTTCGTTGTGTAGCGGCAGAGTTGCCTGGATCTCCGTTTGGGTGGCAGATGAGAAGTGATATAGCAGGGCTATCCATGCTCCCAGTGCGGTCATTGTGGCCACTCGAAAGGCCCAACGTCGTGCGTGACCGGATTCTTGGAGGCGTTCCATGACCATGCCAGCGTAACGAACTGGAGGCCAATAATTCAACCACCCTTGTCCTGGCGGCCCTTCCAATACAGGACAGACTGGATAATTGCCGGACCGGTCGCTGTTCAGTTTCCCGCGAGTCGGCGTTGTTCTTCTGCTTCCTCGGGGCGGCCCAGCCTTTCGTAGATGTCAGCCAAATATCCATGGGCCTTCGTTTTGCGTTCAGAGCCCAGGCCCAAATCAAGGCTCGCCGTCAGTAGATTCAAAGCTTCCACCAAGTTTTTCAACTCAAGTTCAAGCTCGCCGGCTAGGAATAGTTGGTCGGCTGCCGCACCGGGAAGACCCTGTTCCTGAAGAATTTCGGCGAACAGCTCACGGGCCAGGCGCTCTAAGTCAGGGGAAGCCTCCTGCTGGAGAGCTTGAGTGAGGTAGGCATTAGCCACTGCAAGGTTCCCTAGTCGTTGGTGGGCCTCGGCGCCGCGGATATATCGAGCCACCGCGTCGTCTGGTTTGCCTTCCCGGATTGCTTCCTCCGCCAGGTCCGAATAGGCACGGGGAGCGAGTTGCCGGAAACGTTCTGCTTCATCGGACTGGCCCAGGCTTGCGTGAATGTTGGACAGGTATACGTAAGCTAGGAGTTGGTTATCGCCCGCCAAACCCAAGGATAGGCTTTCGTTGAACAGATTCAAGGCTTCCACCAAGTTTTTCAACTCTAGCTCAAGCTCGCCGGCTAGGAATAGTTGGCCGGCTGCCGCACTGGGAAGACCCTGTTCCTGAAGAATCTCGGCGAACAGTTCATGGGCTTCAAGCTTTAGCGCTGGAGAAGCTTTCTCCCTCAGGATCTGTGCCAAAAACCAACTAGCGTCTCCCAGGTTTCCCGACACCCGGTGGGCTCTAGCACCTTCGGTGAATGCGGTCACAGCAGCGTCGATATCCCCCGCATTGAGAGCTGCACCACCGATAAAGAAGTAGGCCTGAGGAGCGAAGTCTCCCAACGGGTCTGCGGTCACGCTGCCTTCGAACGACTGCCTGGCGTTTTCCTGTTCGTTCAACCTATGGAAAATCTCCCCTTGGGCGAATAAGGAGATTGCCTCCCGGTTCGACAACCCGGCCGCGCGGTAGGCATCCGCGCTGCTGCCGAATGTCGCCGCGGCCTCCACTAAGTCCCCAACATTTTGTTGAGCGTCACCCAAATTGGCCAACGCTTCACCGGCTAGGCTAACGTTACCCAGTTCCAAGTAGACCTCCGGCAGCAGCACGCGGGCCGATGGAGCGGGAGGGTTGGTGGTTTCTAGTTCCAAGCTGAGTTCCAGAGACCGGGCTGAGTTGTCCAGGTCGCCCAAGTCCCGATAGGCGGTGCCGAGGAGATAGTGGGCGCTTGCTGACCGATAGTTGCCGCCAGTCAAGGTCAGCGAGTCCAAAAGGACATCGACCGCTTCTTTCGGGCGTTCAGCTGCGAGATAAGCGTCTGCTAATTCGTTTCTGATCGGCCAGCTACCGGGCATCAGGTCCGCTGCCTGCTGGAAGAAAAGAATAGTTTGCTCAGTCAATCCGGGGATGTTGTATGCGGAGTTGGCTAAGGCGAGTCGGGAGCGGTAGTTGAATGGCCGAATCGCTACACTGTCCAGATTGTCCTGTAAGGAACTGGCCGATAAACAGACGGTGTAGGGCGTTTGATTTTGGGATCTGCAGCCTATTTCGTCTGGGACGGTTTCGTTGAACTGATAGGCAAAGTAAACTGCAGCCCGGTTGTTGTGGTGGATAGGGTTGTTTGGCGCTAGATCGATGGCCCGGTCCAAAGAAAATAGTGTGGCCTGCAGGTCTGTCTGGCCGAAATGTTCCACGGCGTCTCCTAGGGCCACTGCGGCACGCACATTGTTAATGTTTCGGGCCCAGGTTGTCGCAACGATGACGCCTATCAAAATGGCAACCACGGCCAGTTTCCAAAGGAAGGCCGGATCGTAGGGCCTTCGTAGCCTAGTGGCATCACTCTCCCGGCGCCGTGGGCGACGTGACTGGCGTTGGTTTGTTGGAGCCGCCGTTTCTGAATCAGACTGAGATTCCGGACGGCTCATTAAGGACGGTAACGCGACAAAAACTCCCAACAGTATCCACAATATCGTAAGGTCTGAGATGCGAGCCACTCCCACCATCATCTCCAGGAAGCGCCCTGCTAGTACCGCCAGCAAAATGGCCAAAACAATCATGTGGGTGTTGGAAAACTTATGGCGGTGCTGCAACAGCCACCGGCCCCCGGCGTAGGCGATGGCCGCAATGATAGCGAACGTGCTGAGAAGTCCCAGGTATCCTTGTTCTACCGCCTGATGGAGGAAGTAGTTGTGGGCGTGGTCGGGCTCCTCGGGAAGAAGGTCGCGGCCCATCGGCCGACTTTCCAGCAGGTAGGTGTATCGGAAGAGGTCGGGTCCGTATCCTATGGCCGGGCGCAGCCATCCCAAAGACAGGTTGTCGAAGTCAAACCAGGGACGGTCGCGGACCAGCCTCAACGAGGCCTTCCAGGTCTCACCGCGGCCTCCAAAACCGGTGAGCACTTGAGTTCCGATCGAGCCAAATCGTTCGGCTACTGCAGCCGATGTGGATTGGCTGGATGTTGTTACAGGAGGGCTCTCCACTGCCCCAACCGAAGACGGCAACCGCATTATGACCAAAGCCGACACTAGGCCCAGGACCGCGACAATTACGGCTAGGCCGAAGACCGGCCGACCAACCAGTAGCCGGAACGGGGCGAATTTGAGGACGTATGATCGCAGGTCCACTCGGCTCAACAGGTTCACAGCAACGAGGGCGGTGATCAACCCGACCACTCCGAAGGCTGCGAACAACAGACTGATCCACTTGCTGGAACCCAGGAAGGAAATGCTGCCCATCGCCTGCAGCACGGTCACCGAAAAGGCAGCGGTAATAGCGAGCAAAATCAATGCCGTAAAACCTCGGCGTATACCGGCGAAGGTTACCGCCAATCCGATGAATGCGACCACCGCGACGATGGTTCCAAGCCAGGGCCCTCGGCTGAACGTGAAGGTCAGGCCCAGAAGCTGGATGGCAAGTATGGCGCCCCACAAAACCGCGAGACCCAAGACCGGCGTCCATGGTCGAAGTTGTGCCCAAAGAGTCCCATCCAGGCGCTCTGGGGTACGGAGGCTGAGGGTGGCACAGGCCAACGATACAGGTAATGTCATGGCCAAGACGGCGGCGGCAAATATGGCGTTGCCCATGAAAGCGGTGACACGCTGCTCACCGCCCCCGGTTATTTCCGTCAGGTCCAGAAAGTCGTTGCCGTAGTGCTGAAAGATCGCATAGCCGGCCACCAATGTGCCCATACCCACTACTGCGCCCAGCAATCGCCATAGCTGGGTCCGAGTTTTCAGGTGCGTGCTGACGGCTCCGAACAGCAGTATGTAGGCGAGGACGGTGTAGGCAGGATAGCCGTCCTGGCCGGGGATCTCGCCCCAAATGCTTACGCTACGCGATCCCGATAGGACGGTACTTAAGATTGTGGTTCCCAAAAAGAGCCACACTGCCAAAATTACACTGTTTGCCGGACTTGCGCTCAACCAAGCACGGAGCCACCCCCACCAGATACTCAATTGAGGGCGGAATTGTTGAAGCTGGCTAAACGATGTGATCGGGAGCGTCCCTCTTACGGACCATTCGGCAAGCCAGAGGATTGCCATCAGGGCGGCCAGGGTCCTCAAAAGTGCTACTTTCGGCACTTCCACATAGCTGATTGCGGCTTCTGATTGGAGATAGTCTCGGTCGAGAAAGGCCAAGGGTACCAGCACTATGCTGAGAAGCCATAACGCTTCCATACCTCGGCCAGACCAAACAACAAATTGCTGGGCCCGTTCTCCAACGGCTACAGAAGCTGACGTTGTCATTTCCGTCTGGTTTGTGAGGGGCGAATTTGGATTAATTGCATAGTTAGGTGCCAAGTATAGTATGACTGGGGGAGCATAGTTACCCGGTGCGCCTGATAATAACTCGGCTTCGGGAACATGGCTGCGTTTTTAACGGTTGGTTTACCACATAAAAAGCTCCACCTCACCGGTGGAGCTAGAGGCATGAGCCCATTCTTGCTAGTCTGATCCCTAATTTTGGAGAACAGATTAAATTGGCTACTTAAAGATCCCGGTAGCTTATCAACCGGACCGGAAAACCCAGGGAATCTCGCCAGGGGCTGCGGAGCAGCTCGACTTCCGATTGGTCGTAAAAACGATTACCGGGGTGGATCATCAATTCGCAGGTCCGGTACTTCATTCTATTAGCTGAGGCATACTCACAGAATAGCCTGAAGTCGGTAAATCCTTCCGTTGTCTTGGTCTGATAGCAGGTCTTCAATAAGAAGTTGTAGAGCGACTTCTTGATCCTGAGCACCGTGGGGGCTTTGTCGTGAATACCGTAAACGTTTTTGGTGATCCTTACTTTCCGAATCTGAAACCGTCTCTGGACTCTCTTCAAAATAGGGAAAATCCTGGGCAGCGTGTGCACGTGATGATGGGAGTCTATATGGCTGATCTGAACGCCCAGTTCAGTTAGCCTTTCGATCTGCGCACAAAACTCTTGGTATATGCCATCTGTTAGTTTCGAATCTACAGAGATCTGCCAAAGCCGATCCGAAACGAATTTGCCGTCCTCGTCCAATAGCGGAGAAAGCAGGCTGATGTCTCCCAAGGGAGCAAACTCAGAGACATTCAAATGGACGCCAAAAGAGATTTGAGGGTAGTTGGCTATGTTGGCACACGCTTCTTCCACATTGGGGGAGTTGGCGATGATCGAAGCAGAAGTTAACAAGCCCTGCTCCATCAGCCCGAACGTTGCCTCGTTCACTTCTCGGTTCATGCCAAGGTCGTCGGCGTTAATTATAAGATTCATAGGATTCTTGGTGCGAGTCAGTTGTTCCAAGGTCCAGTGCCCTGCCTGTGGGCCATTATCCCGACGTACAAAGAGAGACCATAGTCCATGGCGATGTTTATGGCGTTGATAACCAGAGGAGAGGCCAGTAGCATCAAGGGACTCAGGACCGAACTGGTCCTGAGAAATCGCAAAGGGTGCCACCAAGTCAATCGGGAACGGACTTCCTCGACCGCAGAACTGAAGTCGTCTCTGGGTTTGATGGCTGCGTTGACCTGGCAGAGCTGGTCCTGTTTGACTGACCGGTCCGCCTGATTGAGCATGGGGCCGACTCGAGGTGTGACGTACTCCTTGCTGCTAACGTTAAGAATGTCCATGATGTCGCATTTCCGGAACAAGGGAAGCGGCCCGGGGTTGTTGCCAAAAAGAATGGTGTTGCGGAGGAGCGTCCAACTCTGGATGCCGTTACGCTGCATGACGACGATTTGGCTGTCAAAGGCTTTATGGGTGGTGAACAGGGTCACCATTGTGCTTCACTTGAGGTCTTGTTGGGCGCCGGACGAGGCGAGTAAGACGACAAAGATACGTCTTTGGGAATGCCGACCGGCCAGCGGTCTAGGTGAACAAACAAGTAGTTTCGGAACTTCCATTCGGGGTCGCCAACGATATCCTCACATACCACCAACCCATAGGCCATGAGGAAAAAGTAACTGTAGCCGCTGCC
>CAZYBD010000145.1:0-2163 GCA_964645515.1 uncultured Dehalococcoidia bacterium
GCGTTAACATCCTATTGATGTCCCGAACCTTGAAGGCTACGTGGTGTAGGCTAGGGCCGCGGGATTCAATATAACGGCTGATGGCCCCTTGGTCTTGTCTAGTGCTCCCGGAACGCCCGTGTTCCACGGCGCCCACCGAGTGTTGGTCCAAGTTCTGCAAAAATTCCAGGTCGCTTTCACCCACGGTCACAAATCCCACTCGCAGACCGCCGACGAACTCAGGTTGGTGGGTCCGGTAGACCACACCGTACTTGTCGGAAGTAAAACTCTCCACCGTGGTCCGGACTTCTGTGTCGGTCTGGGTGCTCTCCACCGGCCAGCCGAACCTGTTAGAAAAAACATCAACGGCAATAGCATTGTCTTCGCTGGCCACACCGATATGGTCGATACGCTCGACCTCGGTTGAGTCAGGCGCCGGCAGAGTCAAGGTCTCCGACAGGTATATCACCGCCCCGCAAGTCGCTTTGGGGTCCAACAATATCCGTTGGCCTCCGTCCAACCCCCATTCCGGGGCGGAAGACAGGGGCGGGACTCCTAGTCGCGCCGCTTCCATGGCGGCGCTAGCCTGCCCGTCCACTCTGACAGCCAAGTGGTGCACCCCAGTACGCTCGGCCCCGCCCACAAATTCATCGCCTATCTCGAAGAGCGCCAACCCGGTCCCACCCACCGCAAAGACCGGAGCCAGGTTCCCGCTGGATCCCGCGCTGCAGTTGGTTCTTTGCAACCGGAAATCGCGTTCCAGGATAGTGGCCACCTCCTCAACATCGCTGACCACCACGCTTACATAAGCCAGGCCATTACCAATCATCTTCCACCTCCTGGATCCGGTAGGACTAGCCCCAGCATCAGTCATTCCGGCTAAGGCCGGAATCCGCTGCTACAACCTACCCTCATCCTAACCTTCTCCCTTGACGGAGAAGTGACGCCGATTCCCATCCTCAAATTAGCCGGCAACCGCTCAGGGCAACGCGTCGGCCAGCACCTCGGCCAGATGACGCGCTTTCCGGTCCGTGCCGTGCTCGATCTGCTGACGGCAGGAAACTCCCATCACAGCCACTTCCCAGTCGGGCCCCTTGGAGTTGACCGCCGGAAATAGCGCCTGCTGCCCGATGGCCATCGAAACGTCGTAGTGTTCTTTTTCATAGCCGAAGGACCCGGCCATGCCGCAACAACCGGCGTTTACCAGTTCCACTCGATAACCAGGCGCCAGGCGTAACGCGCCCATCGAAGTTGCCGTGCCTGCCAGGGAGCGCTGATGGCAATGGGCATGGAACAGGACGTTCTTCTCCAAAGACCGCAGCTCCAGTTCCAGGCGACCCTCGTTTTGTAGCACCATCAAAAATTCATCGATTAGATACGCTTGCTCCGCCACTTTTTGGGCTAATTCGTCCCTGACAAGTTGCGGATACTCATCCCGGAGGGTCAACAAACAACTAGGCTCGCATCCGATTATGGGAATCCCGTTGGAGGCGTAGGCGTGGAGCAGCCTTATATTATGGACAGCGTTTGATGCGGCATCATCCAGCAGGCCTTTGGAAATCATCGGCCTTCCGCAGCAAAGGGCGTCGGCAAGTTCTACTTTGAACCCGGCGGCTTCTAACAGCGCCACCGTCGCTTTGCCCACTTGCGGATAGTTGTAGTTCATGTAGGTGTCGTTCAGCAGGACCACTGTATCGGATACGATACTAGAGGCCCCCTCTCTTTCCCTCGGCGTCGGCGTTTCAGCCGGACGGGACTTGAACCACTTGGGAAAGGTCTCTCGCACAAACTGGGGCATCCTTCGTTTCGGGTGCACGCCCAATAGCTTGTCGGACATTATTTTGCCCACCGGGCTATTGGCAGCCCAATTGGATAACGGCGCCATCCGACTGCCCCAAGCACTAAGTCGCGCTATATTGCCGAAGATTTTGTTACGTACCGGCATACCGTTGGCTTTGAAATAATGATCGAGAAACTCGTATTTAAGCTTGGCCATGTCGACACCAGACTCGCACTCCGCCTTACACCCCTTGCACTCCAGACACAAGTCCAAGGCGTCAAAGAGACGGCGGTCCGTGATCGTCCCTGCGGGCAGCTTCCCAGACATCGCAGCCCGCAGCAGGTTGGCCCGGCCTCTGGAGGAATGCTCTTCCTCCCTAGTAGCGATAAAGGAGGGGCACATCG
>CAZYBD010000146.1:0-4046 GCA_964645515.1 uncultured Dehalococcoidia bacterium
GTCTATGCCGGGAACCACGGACTGGAAATTAGCGGGCGGGACATCGAATTTACCCACCCCGGGGTAGAAAATTCGGCGCATGCTTTGGGCCACGTGCATCTAATTCTGTCCGAAGCGTTGGCGGCCGTACCGGGGCTTACAGTCGAACACAAAGGCCTGAGCTTGACCGTGCACTTTCGTGGCACGCCGGATTTGTACTGTGAGACTATCGATAATACCGTGGTGGACATCTCGCAACCGTTTATCGAAAGTGGAGATCTTAAAATCACCCGAGGCAAGAAGGTAGTGGAGGTCAGGCCGAACTTGGACTGGGGTAAAGGAAAGGCTATTGACAGAATCCGGAAGTCGTACCCTGATAGCCCTTTTCCGGTTTTCTTTGGAGACGATCAGACCGACGAAGACGGTTTCGTTGTGGTGCAAGATCAAGGAGGGGTAGCGGTGTATGTGGGGCCGGCCCGCACTCCGACGGCTGCATTACACCAAGTGGAGTCGCCAGGGGAGGTCTCAGCGGTCCTTAAACTACTGCTGGGGCTCTAAAATGACCCCCTGCGGTCTCACAGCACGGGCCTCATGTCCCCAGTCGTTCGACCTCGTTCAATTTGTCCAAGCGTCTCTGGAAACGGGCATCGGTAAGAAAATTGGCCCCGATGAACGAGATCAAGATTTCTTTAGACTGGTCAAAGCCAATTATGCGGCCACCGATGCAGATCACGTTCATAGAATCGTGCTCTACTCCCTGACGGGCGGAGTAGGTGTCGTGGCAGAGGCAGGCCCGTATCCCTTTGATTTTGTTAGCAGTTATGCAGGCTCCCACGCCACTTCCGCAGATAAGCACCCCTCTCTCGGCCTGGTCTGCCATCACAGCGCGTGCCACCGCGGCGGCGAAATCAGGGTAGTCGTCGTCGGAGTCTAGCTTGTGGGCGCCCAGGTCCAATATTTCGTGTCCTAACGACTTTAGCCACGGAACGACCCGAAGTTTCAACTCGAACCCCGCGTGGTCCGCAGCAACGGCCAACCTCATACCAACTTGCCAACCTCTCGTATATCTCGAATTTGAATGGAATTCTTCTAAGGATACTTATCGTCACAATGGCGCGCAAGGTCACCTTCTGGGTGTTGCCTCAAAATGGTCACTCTAAGGAGTGCATCAACGAAGAATCTGGGATAGTAGGATTCCTTGATTGAGCCTAAGCCCGCGGTACCAGACTCTTGGCTGGGCTCGGAATGATATCCTGTTGTGTGCTCGATGGCAAAGCCCCACCACTCCTCACCTTTCGGAAAATAAAAATTGTGCCCAAGATATGATGCTCATGCGCCTTTTCCACGTTTCACAACAAACACGGCGTATGTTAGAATCCCAACCGCCTCGACGCCGCGAGTTTGTGTAACGTGGCAGACTTGTCGCACTCCCCGTCCCGGCCGATGAGGGACACTCGCATGATCAAAATGATTTCGTTCGACTTCTACAATACCTTGGTCAAATTTTGGCCTGCCCTGGAGGAGATTCAACATGGCGCCTGTCGTGAATTGGGCATATCCGTCTCCAAGGAGGCGATAGCCCGCGGGTATGCCGAGGCTGACATATTCTTCAACCGGGAGAACGAGGATCGTCCTCTTGCAGACCGCTCTGAGGAAGACCGGCTGGCATTCTTTGGACGCTATGAGCAAATGATATTGGAGGCAGCTGGCGTGCGTGTATCCTCCGATCTGGCGCAACAGATCTGGAAAATGGCGATGACCGTTCCTAAGGACTTCACTCTATTCGATGATGCCATACCCGCCCTGAGTCAGTTGGCCGCCAAAGGTTTCTCACTAGGTTTGATTTCCAATCTACGGCGTGATATGGGCCAACTTTGTCAAAGGTTGGGAATGGCCGAATACTTGGACTTCTATATCAATTCTGAAGAAGTGGGTTCAGAAAAACCCCATGCCCCCATATTCCAGGCGGCTCTCGAACGGACTGCGGTCTTTCCGCAGGAGGCGCTGCACATAGGCGACCAGTACCGATCGGATGTTTTGGGGGCCAAGGCTGTGGGTATGCACGCTGTGTTGATCGACCGAGGAGGTTGGAGCACTGAGGCCAACGACTGCCCTATAATTTCCAGCCTTTCCGATCTGGTTGGCCTCTTGGACCGAGCTCCAGCCTCTCTGTTATCACAAGGTAAATCTGCTGTCTGAAGGTGAGGAGTATGGCGATGGTTCAAGGAACAGATAATGGGCAGGACGGGAAATTCCCGGTCAGAGTGGCTGTATGGTACGACTACATTTGACCCTGGTGTTACGTCGGCCTGGAGCGAGTCGACAAACTGGCAAAAGAGTTCGACATTACCGTCGAAGGCCGAGCCTACCTGTTGCGCCCTGACACCCCCAAGGATGGCACCCCACGCCTCCCTCGTCCCGGAGAGACGGCCGATGAGTTGGCGGAGCCGTTACTGGGTCAAGCTAGAGACGCCGGTCTAGTTATGAGGCCGCCGAGCCGTACTCCCAACACTCTGTACTCCCTGGAAGCTACCGAGTACGCTCAGCAGCACGGCAAATTCCTGGAGTTCCACAATGCCGCTTACAAGGCGTTCTGGGAGGACGATGAAGACATCGGGACAGTGGAAGTGTTGGTAAAGATAGCCCAGAGTGTCGATTTAGACGGGACCGACCTGCTCCAAAGTCTGGAATCCAAGACCTATTCAGAAACTGTGATGGGTCAATACCACGAGGCCCTACAGTCCGGTATAAGCGGGATCCCCACCTTCTTGGTTGGCAACCTGATATTTACCGGCGCCCACCCTTATCACATTTTTAAATCGGCGATGGAACGATACCTGACACAGTAGGCGAGCCCCTCACTCCGGCCACCTTCGTAAAGGGCGCTTGGGTGGATTTCTGTATGCGCGGTCAGGTTGCCAGTGCCTGGATTCCAGCCTGGGACGGCATGATCGGTCGGGGGGTGAACGGTCAGACAGTAAGGACAGGCCGCCCTCTATTGCGAGAGAGGTTAAGGGATTTCCACCGCCAACAAGTCTTTGCACTAGATATCGGCTGGTACTGCCGAATCGGCAGCTCGTATCAGCAATACGGGGCCGGTGGAGTGCCTCACCACTCGTCCGGCAACCGGTGTCAAACATCCTGGGCCCAAGCGAGCTGGGGGCCGTACGTAGACCATCAGGACGCGGTCAGTCGTCGTCGGCCGGCGCGGGCTGTGGGTATAGATTGTCCAGGGGTTCCTGGTAGTCTTCGTTGTCGGTGGGGTACGGCCCGTTGCATTCCTATGCCGGGTTGTCGTCGTTGGTGACGGTCGCACAGTTGGACTCGACCTCGTTTGTGGCGGTCTGCAGACCGTAGTTGATCGCGTATAGCCTGGCGTAGACGCCGTCTCTGGCCAACAGTTCCTCATGCTTCCCCATCTCCACCAAGCGGCCTTGGTCCAGAACCACGATATTGTCAGCGTTGCGCACAGTGGAGAGCCGGTGGGCGATCACAATGGATGTCCGTCCTTGGAGCACGCGTTTCAGAGCGTTTTGGATCAGGACTTCTGTGTGGGTATCGATGTTGGCTGTGGCCTCATCCAAAATTATGACCCTGGGATCTCCGATCACTGCCCGGGCGAAACTGATTAATTGCCGCTGGCCTACGCTGAGGTTGATGCCCCTTTCCGCAAGGACCGTTTCGTAGCCGTTATCTAGCCCTTGTATGAACTCATGGGCGCCAACTGTTTTTGCTGCATGCAAGACGTCTTCGTGGGTGACGTACTCGTGGCAGTAGCGGATATTGTCGGCCACCGTGCCGGAGAACAGGTAGGGCTCTTGCAGGACCATGCTCATCTGACCGGCCAGTGAACGCCTGGTAACCCGGCGTATATCGAGGCCATCCACCGTGATGCGGCCTTGAGTGACGTCTGCAAACCTGTGGGCTAGGGTAACCAAAGTGCTCTTACCAGCTCCGGTGGACCCCACCAAGGCGACGGTTTCCCCTGGATTGATATGTAGATTAATATCGTTCAGGACATCGATGCCCGGCACGTAGTGGAAGCTAACTCCTTCAAACTTGATCTC
>CAZYBD010000147.1:0-2598 GCA_964645515.1 uncultured Dehalococcoidia bacterium
GCCAGGTACGAATGGTAGAAGACCAAGGAAGCCAGCCTAGTCTGCTATAATTACTTGACCTCGCCGCCGAACCTCCCATGCCTGTGGATTCGCTTGTGACAGAACTTCTATATCACGCCGAAAGTTACCTAAAGGAATTTGATGCTAGGGTTACGGAGTCGTCTGAGTATGGTGTGGTATTGGACCGCACCGCATTCTACATCGGCGGCGGCGGCCAACCTAGTGACACCGGCATCTTGGAAGCTGGTGACCGAGCTTACCCTGTTATAGGAATTAACCTGGTGGACGGCAAGGTGGTCCACGTCATCGCCAGTGATGACGTGGCTCAACCCACGGTTGGTGTACCGGTGTCCGGCCGGGTAGACTGGGAACGGCGTTACCGATTGATGCGGACCCATACGGCACTGCATATCCTGTGCGGCGTGGTCTGGCGGGATTACGGCGCCTTGGTCACCGGTGGCGACATGAAGCCGGGAGAAGCCCGCATGGATTTCGAACTGGAACAGATGTCGTCCAAGTTTGCCTTGGAAGTCGAGGAAAAGATCAACGCCGAAGTTGAAGTTGCTCGTATGGTTACGGCGAACGCTTTGAGCCGCAACCAGGCCGAAAAGACGCCGGATCTGATACGGACCAAAGTCAACCTGTTACCGGCCAATATCAAAGAAATCCGGACCATTGAAATTCATGGGCTGGACCTACAAGCCGATGGCGGCACCCATGTCGCCAACACCAGCGAAGTAGGCACGATCAAGCTGGTGGGTCACGAGAGTAAAGGCCGCATCAACAAACGGCTCAAAATAGCGCTGGTGGACTAACTGGAAGTTTTTTCTGCATCCCCATCCTGGTGACTGTTCGGGTGGGCCTTGGAACCCGCCGGCAATTATCCTGATTCATCAAAACTCGGGAGGCCTCTCCGACCCATGCCCGAAACAACGGCAGCCACGGTCGTCGGAATAGACGTCGGCGGCACCTTCACAGACATTGCGGTTCTTGAGGACGGCAAACTGACAGTCCACAAATTGCCGTCAACGCCCCACGACCCTTCCCAAGGCATTCTTCAGGGCGTGAAAGAGACCGGGGTAGCGAACGGGGAGAATAGGCCCGATTTCGTACACGGCTCCACTGTCGCCACCAACGCCCTTTTGGAAGGCAAGGGCTCCCGCACGGCGTTGGTCACCACAATGGGGTTCGAAGATGTTTTGGAAATCGGTCGGCAGAGCAGGGCAGACCTGTACAATTTCGAAATGGACAGGGTTCCGGCCCTGGCGCCCTCGGGACTGCGTTTTGGCTTGCCTGAGCGGGTCGCTCACACCGGTGCTATAATCACAGACCTACTGCCTGAGGACATTGACGCAATGGTGTCCTTAATTGAGGAGTCGGGCGCCGACGCTGTGGCCGTGTCGTTCCTATTCTCATTCCTCAACCCGGCTCACGAAGAAATGGTTGGCGCGGCTCTGCAACAGATGAAACCCCCGCCGTTCATCTCGTTGTCGTCCAGAGTGCTACCCGAGTTCCGGGAATTCGAACGAGCCAGCACAGTGGTGGTCAACTCGTACGTGGGGCAAGTCATGAGCCGCTACCTGGGGGGCTTGGAGGAGTCCTTGGGGCGGGACTTGCGCGTGATGCAGTCCTCAGGTGGGAGTATCACGGCCCGCTTAGCGTCAGAGCAGCCCGTCCGTACTATTCTTAGCGGTCCCGCCGGCGGGGGAGTGGGCGCGTTCTATACGGCGGTTCAGGCGGGCTACCCCGACATCATCACCCTCGCCAAGGGAGGTCCCTCCACAGACGTATCACTCTGTCCGGGCCGCATAAAGGAAACCAACACCTCGAATGTCGGCGGTCATCCCATCGGCGTCCCTATGATAGAGATACACACGGTCGGCGCTGGTGGCGGATCGCTTGCACGGGTCGACACCGGCGGTGCACTGGTTGTAGGCCCGCAGTCGGCCGGTGCTGACCCAGGACCCGCATGCTATGGCCGAGGCGACCAAATCACAGTTACAGACGCCAACCTGTTATTGGGCCGACTGCTGCCTGACCAGTTTTTGGGTGGACGTCTGACCCTAGATCGGGAGCGGGCAGGAGGGTTTATGGAATTGTTGGCAGTCCAAGGCGGACTCAGCGCGCGCCAGGCGGCGTCTGGGATCAACCGCGTGGTAAACGCCAACATGGAGCGGGCCATCCGGGCCATTTCCTTGGAACGAGGATACGATCCCAGGCGGTTCACCCTGGTCCCTTTTGGAGGCGCCGGACCGGTGCACGGCTGCGATTTGGCTCAGGATCTGGGCATTCCCCGCGTCTTGGTGCCCACCCGTCCGGGCATTCTGTCCGCCCTTGGGGTCGCCATTGCCGATATCGTCAAGGACTACTCCCGGACGGTGATGTTGCGGGGTGAGAACTTGGACCGTAGACGCGTAGAAGAGGAGTTCCACGGCATGGAAGGCTTGGCCCGCCAAGAGCTGGTGGAAGAAGGACTGCCGGTAGAGCGTATGGAGTCCCGTCGATTCCTAGATGTCCGCTACGTTGGGCAGTCTTTTGAGCTAACGGTTGATTATCCGGAAGGACGTTCCGGCGACGGACTGGCCCGTTCCATTGCCG
>CAZYBD010000148.1:0-2885 GCA_964645515.1 uncultured Dehalococcoidia bacterium
AGGAATCAACGCTCCAACGTTGACTCCCAGTCCCTGACTGTCCAGACTCTTCAGATACTCTGGGAATGTTTCCCAGTCCCAGCGCATGCCCTGGCGCATCGATTCCAAAGGAATGGCCTCTATGCGGTTCATCATCCGCATATTCAGGTCCCGGTCCTCCGGACGGGTGGGTGCGAACCCAAAGCCGCACTGCCCGATGGTAAGAGAAGTTACCCCGAACCATCCAGACAAGGAAGCATACGGGTCCCAATTCAACTGAGCGTCATAGTGAGTGTGGAGGTCGATCGCCCCTGGCGCTACGATACAACCACTTGCGTCGATCTCCCTGGCTCCACCGGCGTTGATCCGGCCGCTGATTTTAGCGACCCGGCCGTCTTTTACTGCAAGATCGGCCTTGAACTTTGGAACACCGGTGCCGTCCACAATAGTGCCGCCTCTGATTACCAGGTCGTACTCAGCCATATTCTTAGCTCCTGAAGTTAATTGTCCCGCACCGCGGGCAGAACCTCGAGGTCCACCTACAGGCCCACATATTCACTGTCTAGGCTGGTTGCGACTCTTGCCTGCGAGCCCCGACAGAATTAAGGGCACAATATACGCTTATCCTAATTATTTCGCAATTGTGCCCACGTCTTGTTACTGCAGGTCTGGGAAATCATTGGGATTTTATAAACTAATGTCCTAAAAGGGCATAGCAGTTTCTTGTCCAAGTGGAGTCACTCGACGTTGTCGGGTTCCATATCTTGATGTCGCCATTTGCCTAATCGGGTGTAAAGTTCATCTGGAAGCAAATGACTAGGAGCTGCCTGAAACAGACATCTGAGTACGATGCCGTCGTCGTGGGTTCTGGCCCCAACGGCTTGGCTGCCGCAATAACCATCGCTAAAACCGGTCGGTCAGTAATTGTCTTTGAGGCGAATGATAGCGTGGGCGGGGGTGTCCGGTCGGCCGAACTTACCCTGCCGGGATATATTCACGATATTTGTTCGGCGATACATCCACTGGCCCTTGCTTCCCAGTTCTTCTCAGATCTCCCGTTGGGAGAGCATGGGCTGGAATGGATCAACCCTCCGGCGGCGGTAGCTCATCCATTCGACGACGGCTCGGCGGTGCTTCTGGAACGTTCTGTCAATGAGACCGCCTTGTTTCTGGGACAAGACCAGAGATCGTACGTCGGGCTTTTTCACCCGTTAACCGATGGCTGGCCGAAACTCGCAGACGATATTTTAGGGCCACTAAAGTGGCCAAAACACCCGCTGTTGACCGCCAATTTCGGATATCGCGCCCTTCGTTCCGCACGTGGCCTGGCTGAGAGAGCGTTCCAGGGGGAGCGGGCTCGAGCCTTATTCGCCGGTTTGGCCGCCCACTCCATGTTACCGCTGGAAAGACTCGGGTCGGCGGCTTTTGGCTTGGTCTTGGGGACCCTGGGTCACAGTCATGGATGGCCGTTGCCGCGCGGGGGCTCTCAGCAAATCAGCAATGCTTTGGCATCGTACCTTGTGACCTTGGGCGGCGAAATTCAGACCGCGCGGCCGGTGGACTCGATACGGGACTTGCCTGAGGCCAAGGCCACTCTGTTCGACGTAGGACCTTGGGAGTTGATCCGGATTGCCCAACATCTCCTCCCAGAACATTACGTCAGACGATTGAAGCGCTACCGCTACGGAATCGGCGCATTCAAGGTCGATTGGGCCCTGGACGGACCAATCCCTTGGACGTCCCCAGCATGCAGCCGATCCGCGACAGTGCACCTCGGCGGCACCCTGACCGAAATCGCCCGGGCTGAGATGGCCCCATGGGCCAACGAAGCGGCGGAGAAGCCTTTCGTCATTTTGGCCCAACAAAGCCTATTCGATGAAACCCGGGCACCCGAGGGCAAACACACAGCCTGGGCCTATTGCCATGTGCCCCACGGCTCCGAAATCAACATGACGGAGCGGATCGAACGGCAGGTCGAACGGTTCGCACCCGGCTTCAGAGACTTGATTCTATCCAGGAACACCATGACGCCAAAGGCCTTTCAGAGATACAATCGGAACTACGTCGGAGGTGACATCAACGGCGGCGTCCAAGATCTTGGACAGGCGTTCGCCCGGCCGGTCCTGAAATTCGACCCCTACGCCACGTCAGCGCCGGGCATCTACATCTGTTCCTCGTCCACACCCCCTGGCGGAGGCGTGCACGGCATGTGTGGTTACCATGCGGCCCGTAGTGCTTTGAGAGGGTCTCTGAAGTAGAGCAGCTGAGCTGCTGGCTTCATATATAATGATTTATCTGCAACATACGCTGTGGAGGCGCCATGCCAAGAATGGCTGGAAAGCAAGCCCTGATGGAAATGCTCCGGGCCGAAGGGGTGGACTACGTCTTCGGTAACCCGGGAACCAGCGAATCGCCAATCATGTCGGCACTGGAAGAGTACCCGGACCTCAAATACGTCCTTTCGACCCAAGAGGGCGTTGCCATGGGCATGGCGGACGGGTATGCCTCCGCCACAGGCAGGCCATCGTTCGTCAACCTTCACATCGAGACCGGGCTGGCCAACGGGATCAGTCTTCTGCACCACGCCTGGGCGGAGGGCCGAGAGACACCTATGGTGGTGACTTCGGGCAACAAAGATGTGCGGAAACTGGCAGAAGGACGCACGGAGCTCTCAGATATGGTCCGGCTTTTCACCAAATGGAGTGTCGAGATAACGCACCCTGAGCAGGTGCCGACGGTGATGCGACGGGCCTTTACCGAGGCCAAGACTCCTCCGGCCGGCCCTGTGTACGTCGGCTTCGCCGCAAACGCCCTGGACGACCAGGCAGACGTGGATATCGTGCCTTCCTCGCCCTTGTTCGCCAAGCAGGCGGCCGATACGGACGGGGTGGACGCCGCCGTCAGCA
>CAZYBD010000149.1:0-7831 GCA_964645515.1 uncultured Dehalococcoidia bacterium
TGATTGGCGCACGCCCCCACGCAAGCGAGATTATATCTATGCCGCTCGACCATGCCAAGCGGACGAGCGCTGATTGAAGTCACCAATTCGATGACCCTCCGAGGACCTTTAGACTATGCCCTGTAGAGCAGAGACGATTAAGGTGGCGTGGAACGGTGCGCATGGTTATCGTGTTATGGGTCTGAACGTTGACTCTGCTGGATGTCTCGTTGTTCCTGTTGGAGATGTTGCCTTTCACCTTCCACAGGCCGACATAAACTTTGGTTTTCATGCAGCCTTCGATGCCCTGCTGGCACTTTCACGGTAGGAGGCTGACGTGAAGGTCTCGGCCGTCGGTGACTTGGAAATATTCCGAATGATGGAGCGGGACGAGTCAGGCCCGCGATAGATCGTGGCGCCGCATCTCCCCTTGGGGTAGGTATTGATTCCTGGAACTGTTCTACCTTGAGGGGTGACTGGTCCTACCGGTGTTGGCACCGCTGTTAGAACTAGATTGACAGTGTGGCGTGATTCTCGGTTATGGTCAGCGGCCCTTGATAGACTGCGCTCGCTTCTCCTGATAGGCCTGCCTGGCTTCTTCCGCATCGTCCGAGCCATTGAGAATGCCACCGGCATTGGAAGTCAACACCATTGTGTTTTCCAGGCTGGAGTCCATGGCTGAGCGCATGATACGTTTGCTGATCCATTGCACCATGGGCGGGGTGCGCATGATCCGCTCACATAGGCTGCGGGTGGTCTGCTCCAGTTCGTCGGCGGGCACTAAGTAGTTCAGAAGTCCCCATTCGTAGGCCCGCTGGGCATCCAGGTGGCCTGTGTAGGCGAACTCTAGTGCCCGGCCCAGCCCGGCCATCTTGGGCAGGTAATAGCTGCCGCCGTTCTCGATGATCTGGCCCAGCTGTTGGTACCCGATGAACCGGGTGTTCTCACAACCCACTCGTAAGTCGCAGTGCAGGGCCATGTCCATCCCCGAGCCGACGGCTGGTCCGTTGATCATGGCGATGGTGGGTTTGCGAATAAGAGATATGTCCCTGTGCAGTTGGGTGAACCCATGGAAGAAGTGTTGGCGGGCCGAATCGGGACCTTCTTCAATGCCACGGTTGCCGATGAAGTTCTCGCCTGTGACGGATGAGTCATTGTCGCGGCGCATGTCTGCCCCAGAACAAAAGCCCCGCCCCACCCCGGTAAGCACTATGACGCGGACGTCGGGGTCGTCATCCCCCGCCCGCATGTACTCTCCCACCTTGGGCACCGTGGCGTTGTTCTGAGAATTACCGGCAAGGGCGTTCATGCGTTCGGGTCGGTTAAACCGGATCCATAAAATTCCCGACTCTTCAGGCTCATACAGCAGGTGGTCCACCAGCTCAGGACCCATTGGGGCTCCTCCCACGACCAGTGGGG
Source organism: uncultured Dehalococcoidia bacterium (assembly GCA_964645515.1). GTDB lineage: Bacteria > Chloroflexota > Dehalococcoidia > Lucifugimonadales > UBA3495 > VXOI01. The sequence continues at coordinate 1,399 of CAZYBD010000149.1, forward strand.
TGAATGGTTCGCTTTCGGGGTGGGTGGGTTGTTCCTGGTTTGTCACAGCTTTGCACTCTTCTCAAGGTTTGAATCCGATTAGATGTTGGCCGGAGTCTATCATGATGGTCTCTCCGGTGATGTGATCGGCAGCTTCCAGCAGCCAAAGCACAGTGCCGGCCACGCTTTCGGCAGTGGGGGCAGCGGCTAACGGGACCTGCTGTTCGAATTTTCTGAAGAGGTCCTTGACTCCTTCTTCTCCCAATCCGCCGTCCCACCACCGCGTCGGCATCGGCCCGGGGCAGACAGCGTTTACTCTGATCTCGGGGGCCAAGGAGCGGGCTAGTCCTAGAGTCATGGTGTTCAACGCCCCTTTGGATGCGGCGTAGGCGATGGAGCTGCCTCCACCGGTGATGCCAGCGATGGACGAAACGTTGACCACGTTTCCGGAGCCTTGACTCCGGAATTGAGGAGTCACGGCTCTAATCATCTGATAGGCGCCAACCACGTTCACCGCGTAGATGTTCAAGAACTCCTCGGCCGACAGCGATTCCAGGTCTGAGGAACTTGCGAACACGGATTGGCCGGCGTTGTTGACCAGTCCGTCGATACGGCCCCACCTTTCCAACGCCGCTGTGGCCATCCCCCGGCAGTCGTCATCTACAGCCACATCGCCGCGGAACAGTAGCGCTTCACCTCCCAGGTCAATACAGGCTTGTAAAGTCTTCTTGGCCTCAGCCTCGCTCTTGGTGTAGTTGATGACAACCCGGCCGCCGTGAGATGCTGCTCGGCGGGCTATCGCCGCCCCGACGCCGGTGGCCGACCCAGTTACTATTATTACCGATCCGTCGAGTTCCACTGATTTCCTCCGTTTCTCTATTAGTTAGTAGCGGGCCACCAACACTCCTGCCGCCAACACCACCGCCGTAACGCTCATTAACCCCAGGGCTCGTTCTGGGGCTGCGATTATGACGGCGCGCTCCAAGCGGAGGACTGTGCCGTCTGTGGTCTCCAATGATCCTTCCAACCTGATGGTGCGGCGCCGGATATTGCGGACCTGGGTACTTAGCGCCCGCTGAGCCAGGCTGAAGGCGAAGCAACCGGCTGCGACCAAACAGGCTGAAGCAGTCAGTGATTCCGCTTGTACCCAGTAAGCTGTTAAGGGCGGGAACCCGCCCCAAGCCACCGCAAACCAGATGTCAGAGTGGAACCGGTCCTTCCACAGGCCGCTATTGTAAGCCACGACAATGAATCCCCCAAAAGCAACAAAAGGAAAAATCCAGAGCGTCACGGCTAGACCGCCCAGAATACCCAGGGCCACCGCTCCTCCCAGAGAGAAGACCGCCAGCGATGTCAGGACTGACTGGGGAATTTTGGTACGCAAAGGCCGGCCGTTCAACTCATCCAGAGCATGAGCCGCGATGCCCACTGCCAAGAAAAACGCCAGTAGTGTGGCCAGCAGCCGGTCCAGGTGGATGGCCGGAGCGATTGCCGCTCCCATGACAACATAGCTCAAATGCCACCCGGTATAAGGCAAGTGCAATAGGTTGAGGTAGTCTTTCCAAGCGCCGCCTGGGGTGACGGCATAGAAGGCCGGGGCATTCGGTGTGTTCACTGGTTTCATTGGGCGCCGCCTTGCCGGAGCGGATTAAATAACGTCTTTTCCCTGTTTGTTGCCCCACATGACCACACCGCCTCCCAAGGACAGCTTTTTGGACTGCACGTTGGATATACCGGCCTCTTCCCACATCTCGTTGATTTGTTCCATGGGGAACGATTTGTAAAAGCTGGAAATGCTCGGCCCCAAAAACGCGCCCACGTAGCGCCATCCGGGTGAGAGACACAGTGCCAGCGGTGGCATGATCCACCCAGTGTAGAAGTTCCAAAGAGCTCGGATGGCCGGGTTGTCCGGCACAGCGAATTCTAGGGAGACCATTTGCCCGCCAGGTCGAAGCACACGGGCCAGCTCCTGGATTGTCTTTGCCGGCTGGTCTACGTAACGGAGGAGGAAGGTGAAACAGACGACGTCGACAGAATTGTCAGCCAGCGGTAGGTTCTCGGCGCAGCCTATGGCCAGGGCGACCTTATTCCTTGGTCCGTTCTCCATGACCTTTTGGCGGGCTCTTTCGAGCATCTGAGGACTGATATCGATGCCTATGACCGAGGCCCCGGTGGCCTTGGAGGTTGCCAACGCTACTCCAGCGGTCCCAGTGCAGACATCGATTATCTTGTCGTTCGTTTGCGCTGAGATACAGGAGACCAGATATCGTCGCCACCGGCCGTATTGAAAACCGGAGAAAAGTTCGGCAAGCCCGTCATAGCCAGCTGCGATGCCATCAAACAAGCGCGATGCATGCCGGTTCTGGGCGTAAGCCGTTTCTTCGGTCGGAGAGTTTTGCTGACGCAATGGCGATTGGTGCATTAGATAGCTGGCGGGGTGTCAGCTTGTCTGGCGAAGTATAGCACGCGGCCTCGTTCCGGTTTATGTGGCCGGCTGTTGCTAGAATTGGCCAGCAAGCATGCCAACGGAGCTGCGTTATGGCTGCGACGATTGGAATTGGAAACTACGTTTATGAGTACCGCACTGATTGGGCCCAACTGCCGGCATGGCTCACCTTGGACGGCCTGAGCGGGATGGAGGTCGACTGCTACGACCGAGTCTACGTCTTTCAGCGGCGCGCACTGTGAGTGGCGGGCTTTGACCGGTACGGACATTTCTTGAACACCTATCCTAGGGTATATGGAGTGCCAGCCGACGCTCACCACGTACATGTGGGGCCGGACGACAGCGTCTATTTGGTGGTTAGTGACACTCATCAGGTGCTGAAATACACCACCGAAGGGGAGTTGGGAATGGACCTGGCAACCGGTACCGTCCTTCTTTCCAGACTCCCTTCAATCATCCAGCAGACTTGTGCATCGGGCCGGTCGGCGATATATACGTCGCCGATGGGTACGGCACTTCCAGCGTACACCGGTCTTCTCCAGATGGAGATTGAGCAACGTCGTTCAGCACTCCCGGCGGCGAACCAGGCGGGTTCATGGGCCCCAAAGCATCAGCGTATCCAAAGAGACAGAGTGTACGTGGCCGACGTTAAAACAACCGTCTACAGATGTTCTCTACCCAAGGAGAATTCTTGAAACAGTGGACCGACTTCAAATGTCCGATGGGATTCGATATCGACGGCGAGGACGCGGTCTACGTTACGGACCAGGTGCCCGGCATAAGCATGCTGAGCCTTGATGGCGATCTATTGGCCCAGGGTCGCACTTTCGGATACGCCGACCAGGTCAGTACCGATCCTCAAGGAGACATTTACGGAGTGGATACATCAAACCAAAAACCAACTGGTACAAAAGTCCGTACGGCTTCCGCCTCGAGATGGGCCTGCAGGTGGACGACTCGGAGGTGATGTCCCAGGTTGTATTCTGGACCCGTCGGCGGATTTGAGTCCTAAGATCTTCCTAAGAGTCCCCCAAGACCGCGTCGACCGTCCCAAAAAGTTCGCTGGTAGGAAAATCCTTGCACAGTGCACTCGGGCTGCGCCTTCGTCCCAACCCTTCGACTTTAGCTAATAACGAGAGATTTTCGTCCAGTGTGAGGGCTTAAGGGTCGATTCGTCTTGACGAAGCTTGTCGCAGCCTATAACTTGGGCTCAAACATCTCTTATTTCCTACCAGCCGAAGGAGTCCCACATGGCCACCAGCGCGCAGACTTACGAAGTTGAAATTGCTGACGTGGAGTATCTTCGTCACGGCGACACTACCTTGCTGGCCCGGCTCTTCACCCCCCAAGGCGCTGGTCCGTTCCCGATAATGATCGAACTTCATGGAGGGGCCTGGGTCAGAGGCAGTAGAGTCGACCAAGACGCGTCAAACGAAGCGTTGGCCAGTAATGGTGTGATCGTAGCCGCGCTAGACTTTCGGGTCCCGCCTGAAGCGCCGTACCCGGCCTCTTTTGCCGACATCCACTACGGTGTCCGCTGGTGCAAGACCCAGGCTCTGGAATGGAACGGCCGCGCCGAACGCATAGGCGCTATGGGCACTTCTAGCGGCGCCCATCAGGCCATGCTACTGGGCATGCGTCCCACGGACTCGCGCTACGCCTCACTGTCGCTACCCATGGGCCTAGACCCAGCCGACGGCACCTTGGCTTGCGTAATCATGGTCTCTCCGGTGATCGATCCCCTGGGACGCTATCACTACGCCAAAGGTCTTCGGGACGATGTCACTCCGCCCCCAGGCGTTGCAGATCGGGTGGTGGCCATGCACGACCAGTACTGGCAGACGGAGGAGGCTATGGCTGAGGCGGCTCCCGCGCGGATCCTGGCTGGCGGAGAGCACACCTCTCTGCCGCCGGTCCTGGCCCTCCGGTTCAGCTATGAACCGGCGCACCCGAGACCGGACTTCGACGAATTCGTCCGACAGTACCAAAAAGTTGGAGGAGCGATCGACGTTACCATTTTCGACGGGGAAGGCTCTGGTATGCTGAGCGACCCCTCTTCGGCGGTTGCAAAGCAGGCCCTGGATCAGATGTCCGCTTTCGTTCGCCAACACATCGGTTGAGCTAGAAGGCCTTTTGGCGGCCCTAGAGCAGGTCTTGGAGTAACGCTCTCAGGTCGTCGTGGCCCAAGGGGGCCGGTAGGACCTTCACCCTGTCCCAGCGTGTATGCGACACCAGGGTTTCTATTCCGTCGGCCTGGATTCCTAGCGAGGACAGGCGCGTTTTCAGACCGCAGTTATCCATGATCTGAACGATCCGGTCGGTGGCTTCGTCCAACCCACTTACACTCATAGCATCCCACAGGGCAGAAAGTTTGTGGGAAATCGCGGGAGCCGTCCATCGCAACATGGATGCCAGTGTGATGCCGACGGCCTGCCCATGAGCAACTTCCCAGAAAAGAGTTAGCGGGCTGCCTATTGCGTGGCAAACGTTTGGAAGGGTATTGCTGTAAGCTACCCCCGACATAGTTGCCGCAAGAGAGCACCACGAGCGCGACTCTAGGTCTGTGGTGTTACAAGAACGCTCCAAGTTGTTGGAAAACCACCGAATAACCTGGAGGTCGAGTAAGTCGGATACGGGTTCCGAGTCTTTTGACCAGTAGGACTCGAATGCGCTGGTAAAGGCGTCCATGCCGGTTGCAGCTGCGAGTTCCTTCGGCATGCTCATTGCGAGCTCGGGGTCCACGATTGCTACATCTGGAAACATCTCGGTATGGTTCATGTTGATGGACCGGTGGTTTTCCCAGTCCCATACCGCGGCCATCGGGGTGACCTCGCTGCTGCTTCCGGAAGTGGTGGGCACCGCGATGAAAGGCACCCCACTGTGAGAAAACCTGCGTTCTCCAGACAGGTACTCCTGGCAGCCACCTTCGTGTGTCGCAAGAGTACTGACGATTTTCCCCACGTCTATGACGCTGCCACCGCCGATGGCGACCACTATCTGAGATGAAGATTGGCGGCATGCCTCCAGCGCGGCTGAGACCAGGCCAGGAGTTGGAAAAGGCGTGACTTGGTCGAATAGCGTTACCCTTTGGGAGCCCATGCGGCTTACGACCTGCCGTAGAATGCCGCTTTCCCGCAAATTGTTCTGTCCAGTGACCAGGAAGACCTTGGCCTGGTTACTGACTAGCTCTTCAACTACCGCTGGTAAATCAGTTAGCCGGCCGGGGCCAAAAATTACCTTGGTGGGGTTTAGCCAAGTAAACGGTGTCGTCCCTAACGTGTCCGTGGCGTCACCTGCATTGCAAAAGTATCCAATTCTACCACTGGCTTTGGATATAGGCTAAGATCCTTCCTTAGACGCCGCATGGGGAGCATATCCTGGCCAGCACTAATTCAATTTCAAGAGGGAGGTCGCCATGGAGGACCAGGCACATGAGTTCACGCTAATTAAGGCAGATCGGTTGATTGATGGCAGGGGAGGCCCTCCGATTGAAAATGGGGCGGTACTGGTCCAGGGCTCCAGGATTATCGCCGCCGGTTCGGCCAGCGATGTCCTACTTCCTGAAGGTGCTAGAGTGCAGACACTGGAGTATTCGGGTAAGAGCATCATGCCCGGGTTGGTCGACTGCCATACCCACCACAACGGCTTCGGCGACGGACGTCCCGGCGAGGATGTGGCGGCCCTTCCTGACGAAGTGATTACTTTGCAAGCTGCCCGCAACGCCAGAGACAGCTTGTTTTCAGGGGTCACGTCCATCAGGGATAACGGCGCCAAAAATATGACCATGTTCCGTCTGCGAGAGGCTGCACGGCTTGGAATTGTTCAGGTTCCCCGGATGGTGTTGTGCGGACGCCCCATCGCCATAGTCGGCGGGCACATGGGCTACTTCGGGGCCGAGGTAACTGGTCCTGTGGAAGCCACCGCGGCGGTCCGGCAGTTGATCAAAGAGGGCGCCGACTATATAAAAATTAGCGCTACCGGCGGGAGCACCCGGACTTCGTTCCCATT
>CAZYBD010000150.1:0-4162 GCA_964645515.1 uncultured Dehalococcoidia bacterium
AGAAGTCCAAGGTTGCACCAGTCTCCCATTGCGTGAGACCGGAGGCTACTTCTCTATGGGCGCTCCTACTATGCTGCCCCATTCTGTCCAGGAACCGTCGTAGTTACGGACGTTCTCAAAACCCAGAAGCTGGGTTAATACAAACCAGGTGTGGGAAGAACGCTCACCGATCCTACAATAGGCGATGGTCTCTCTGCTGCCGTCGATCCCTTTGCCCACATAAAGTTCTCGCAGTTCGTCGGCCGACTTGAACGTCCCGTCCTCCTTTACGGCCTGACCCCATGGGATGTTGGCCGCGCCCGGTATGTGGCCGCCTCGCTGCGCACCTTCCTGGGGCAGATGGGCCGGGGCCAGTAGTTCACCGCTGTATTCGGCCGGAGCCCTAACATCGACCAATGAGATGCCGCCCGAGTTGACCGAAGTGAGCACCTGGTCGCGATAAGCCCTGATCGCCTCGTTGCCATCGCTGGCGACGTAGGTCTTGGCAGGGTAACTCGAGACGTCGGTGGTCAGGGGCTTGCCTTCGGCCTCCCACTTGACCCGACCACCGTCCATAATACGGACATCGTTGTGACCGTAGTATTTCAGCTGCCAGAAGGCCCACGCGGCAAACCAGTTGTTGTTATCGCCATAGACCACCACGGTGGTGTTGTTTTCAATTCCCGTGCTTCCCAACAGTTCCGAAACCTCGTCCTTACTGACCAGATCGCGCCGGAGGACCTGCTGGAGTTGCGACTGCCAGTTCCACCCCATGGCACCTGCAATGTGCCCCTGTTCGTATGACGACGTATCCACGTCGACTTCCACTAACCGAACGTTGGCGTCGTTTCCGTGTTCGGAGACCCAATCGGTGCTAACAACTGACTCTGGATGAGCGTAACCCTTCATTGTTTTCCCTCCACTGAAATTTTCCCAAATCGTTAACTCTAGGCAGATCTGGGACCAACGCAGTGAACAGTGTATTACCTATATGTCGAGGCACATCCGCCAAGATAACAAATGCACATGCCGGGCCCAAAACGCTTAGCCTAGCCCACGTTTCACTATAATATATCACCTCATGGCCCAATCGCAGAGCCCAATAACAGGGTACCTCGTAGGCGTCAGCATTACGTTGCGATTGGCCAATTTGAAGCGGAAACAGTTTTGCAATTTGAAGCTCGCTCCGATATATTAGTAAAGAGTCTGGGGCGTGCGATGTGTATAGGGACCACAAGGGGTAGATATGGGAAATAACCGGTGGCTCCGCAATAGCTTCGTGTACCTCATGATCATCATTGGCGTGATCGTGATTTTCTACACGCTATTGCCGAGCTTCGGCGGCCCCAGCGAAGAGCCGTTGACCACGGTAGTGGCCATGTCCAAAAACGGCGACATTCGCGAGATCGTGGTTGACGGTAAAAAGCTTACCGTACTGCCGCGGGGCACCAGCACCTCTGGGTCGGACGAGTTTACCAGCCGCATTGGCAGCGACACCGACATCATAAACTTGCTCGTCGAAAGCGGCGTCGAAGTCGGGCCTCCCACCGGCGTTCAGGTCTCATTCAAGGGTTCCAGCGGCCTCAGCAGTTTCTTTGGCCTTATGTTGAACTTTCTACCGCTGATATTCTTCGGCGGCCTGATCCTGTTCATGATGCGGCAAGCCCAAGGCAGCAACAACCAGACGCTCAGCTTCGGCCGCAGCCGGGCGCGCATGATGCCGTTCAACCGTCCCACCGTCACATTTACCGACGTGGCCGGAGTGGAAGAGGCCAAGACCGAACTCCAAGAGATCGTAGAGTTCCTCAAGTTCCCAGAACGGTTCCTGTCTCTGGGCGCCCGTATCCCCAAAGGCGTCCTGCTGGTGGGACAGCCGGGAACCGGTAAGACCCTGTTGGCTAGGGCTGTCGCCGGCGAGGCTGGAGTGCCGTTCTTCCACATCAGCGGCTCCGAATTCGTGGAGATGTTTGTAGGCGTGGGCGCAGCCCGCGTCCGAGACCTGTTTGAACAAGCCAAGCGAAACGCTCCATGCATCGTGTTCGTAGATGAGATCGATGCGGTAGGCCGTCACCGCGGCGCGGGCTTAGGGGGAGGGCACGACGAGCGGGAGCAGACCCTGAACCAAATCTTGGTGGAGAGGGACGGCTTCGAGACCAACACCAACATTATAGTTGTCGCCGCCACTAACCGCCCCGACATCCTGGATCCAGCCTTGTTGCGGCCAGGCCGCTTCGCCCGCCGTGTCACGCTCGATCTGCCGGACATCGAAGGTCGGAAAGCGATCCTGAAAGTACATGCGGCCGGCAAACCGTTGGCCCCCGAAGTCACGTTGGACACGGTGGCCAAGGAAACACCTGGATTCAGCGGAGCCGACCTGTCAAACCTGGTCAACGAGGCAGCCATCTTGGCGGCCCGGAGCAACAAGAAGTCCATCTATATGACGGAGTTCGAAGAAGCCGTCGACAGAATAATTGCCGGCCCAGAGCGTAAGAGCCGGATCATCAGCCCCCGGGAAAAAGAGATGACTGCCTAACACGATGCCGGGCAAGCCCTGGTCGCGCAACTCCTGCACCACGCCGACCGAGTACACAAGATTTCCATCGTGTCCCGCGGCTCCATGGGCGGCCACACGTCGCTGCTGCCGGATGAAGACCGGTACCTGTGGACCAAGAACCAGTTCCGCGAAATGATGTCTGTCACCATGGGCGGTAGGGTAGCGGAACACCTGATCTTCGACGAAGTCACCACTGGCGCCAGTAACGACCTCGAACGGGCTACAAAAATAGCTTTGGGCATGATCAAACGGTACGGTATGAGTGATTCCCTGGGGCCTAGAACCTTCGGCAAAAGGGAAGAGATGGTTTTCTTGGGCCGTGAGATCAGCGAAGAGCGCGACTACGGGGACAAAGTCGCTGAAGAAATCGACGACGAAGTTAAGATCCTCATCAACTACGCCTACAACCAAGCTGAAGAACTACTGGTCACCCACAAACCCAAGCTAGTGCGGCTGGCGGAGTATTTGATCGAAAACGAGACGGTCTCGGGAGCGTCGCTCCCCCAGTTATTCGACGAAGGGGAGCTGGGCGAAGAGCCCGGGGCACCCGCCGTGCCGCCAGAGCCCCCACCGGAAGCTCCCCCATACCCGACGCCGCGGCCCCAGCCCACAATCCAACCGGCGCCCAACCTATCGTCTAGCTCTAACACCGAAATCTAGACGAGACCTCTAGATCACCAAATCAAATAGGGCGGAATGTATTCCGCCCTATTTGATTTCCTTGGATCCCGGAGTCCAGTTCCTTAGGGACATGCTACTGGTCAGAGGCCTCCTCAGCTGGGGGCTCGTCTTCAGATTGCGCCGGTAACTGGCGAAAATACACCCCCCAATCCACCATCAGTGCCTCCACATTGGGGTTTTTGAGGGCCACTAACTCACGAAAGAACCCAGCAAGGGCGTGGGCGGGCAGATGCTCACTAGAGCAGACCCAGCTACGCTCTGCCGGTACCACATAGATCAATCCCTGTTGATGCTCGCATACGACCTGAATCCGCGTCATGTCGTCGCCAGGTTTGACTTCTAATCCAGTAGTCGCCATTCTAGCCTCTCCGTACCTGTCTCGAATTTCCCAAAATTGCGTTATAAGCCGTTACTGCAAGGACCGGTGGCAACTGCCATGGGCCTAGTGGTCACGGAGCATTATACCGGCAGGAAAGACCCAATGTTGGGGAGCCTATAGAGAGCAGCGATTGGCAGCCCTTTTATAAACTCAGGCGTATCTACACTTCCATGGCACAGCCGTTGGTCGTAGCACCGGTGAAGGGGGCTTTGCGACCGTAAGGAGCCCTCCATTGCCGCTGAGTCCACTAGAATCGCGGTCAGCTTTGTGGTGTGGATGCTCTCCGTTTGTTAGAATCTAAAGAATTGACAGAGTCCGTTATGCTGAGAAACTGACAACAGTCAGATCAGACAATGGCCACGGCTAAAATCCAACCACCCGTAAAGAGATAAGGAAGAGTCGCGCATGTACCAGCCCGGAGGGGGACCCAGGCAGCCTGAACTAGACTTCGAACAAATAATGAACAACGTTCGCACAACGATTGGGAAGATCTCCCAACGGTTGGGCGGTGGCGGGATCGGCTTGGCCGTGGCCTTGGTCATAGGCCTCATCATCGTAATTTGGGCAGC
>CAZYBD010000151.1:0-18333 GCA_964645515.1 uncultured Dehalococcoidia bacterium
GCCCACCGCAATATCGCCCTGCTCAACAACGCCCCTCTGCACTATGAGTCCGGCCACCGGGCTCAGGGTATCATACACCGCCCCCACACCGTTTGGGCCCAGGATAGCACCGCGGTCGCCAAGCTGCCCGCCACCCTCCGCATAGAAGGGAGACTCTCTTATCACAACCTCGACGATCTGCCTTTGGCATGCGAGACCCACCGGGGAACCGTCCTGTAAGATAGCGACCACCACCGACTCCTGTCGGGTAGCGCCGTAGCCGGTGAACTCACTATTGCCCACACCCAGGTTTTCATAGGCGGTGAGCATCTCCATGCTACCGGTGAAGGACTGAGCGGAGCGGGATTGCTTCCGTTGGGCCTCCATCTCCCGCTGGAAACCCTCCATGTCGACTTCGAGATCGTGTTCTCGGGCGATCTCGGCCGTCAATTCCGGCGGGAAACCGTACGTGTCGTAGAGGATAAAGGTCTCGACGTCCGACAACGTGGCGGCGTAAGTCGCCTGTTGCACCTTATCTGTGGGCAGTCGCGGAATTATGGCTGCAGACAGCTTTTCCAAGACCCAGTCAGGGACCGAATGCGCCACCTGCTCCAACGAGGTCTTCAGGCGCTTGGCATTCAGCCCACCGTCTTGGACCTGAGAGAGGAGGTGTTGCCGGAACGGGATAAAACCATCCTCGAGCAGAGGCAACCCTGTCTGAATCGCCTCGGCAAACCTCTCTTCCTCCAGTCGTGTGACCCGCAGAATGAAGTCACGGTTTTCCGATAGCTCTGAATACACCGCCTGGAAACCAGGGATTACTCGTTCAACGACCTCGGTAAGAAAATGACCTGTTAGTCCCAGCCTGCGCCCGTAGCGGATCCCCCGCCGTATGACGCGACGCAACACGTAGCCGCGCCCTTCGTTGCCGGGCACCACGCCGTCGCCGATGAGGAAGGCAGCGGCCCTGGAGTGTTCGGCGACCACCCGCATAGCAAAGTCGGTATCGGCGTCTTTTCCGTAGATCTTCCCGGCCAGATCCGATACCTTTGCGATGATGGGTACGAACAGGTCTGTCTCGTAGATGTTGTTCTTCTCTTGCAGGATGACTGCCGCCCGTTCCAGCCCCATGCCGGTGTCGACGCTGGGGGCAGGCAGGAGGGTTCGGTTGCGCTCCGGGTCTTGGTAGTACTGCATAAAGACCAGGTTCCACAGCTCGACGAAACGCTCACAGTCGCAGTTGGGATGGCAGCCTGGCACCGACTGCGGCGGGCCGCCGTTGCGCTCTTCTCGCAGTAGAGTGGTCAAGACATCGACTTCCACCATGGGGCCGCAACCCTTATTTTCGCCGCCGTCGTAATGGATCTCCGAACACGGTCCAGTGGGCCCTTCAGTCCCTGCGGGCCCCCACCAGTTGTCCTTGTCACCGTAACGGTAGATGCGCTCTTCTGGCACACCAACCTGGTCGTGCCATATGTCGTAGGCTTCGTCGTCGTCTAGGTGGATGGTGACGAATAGCCGGTCAGGTTCCAATTCGAATAGCTTGGTAACCATCTCCCAGGCGAAATCAACAGCGCCCTGTTTGAAGTAGTCGCCGATACTGAAGTTGCCCAGCATTTCGAAAAAAGTGAGGTGCTTGTGGTCGCCTACTTCATCAATATCGGTAGTGCGGAAGCTCTTCTGACTGCTGGTCAGCCGACGGGACGGCGGGGTCTGCTCCCCCATGAAAAAGGGTTTGAACGGCACCATACCGGCGCTGGTGAACAAGAGGGTGGGATCGCCAGAGGGAATGAGCGACGCGCTTGGCATACGCTGATGCCCTTTCGATTCAAAGAATCGAATAAATGAGTCCCTAATCTGGTCGCCGTTCATTGCCCTCGACTCTGTACTGGATTGGGACCGACCAATCGGTCATTAATTTGGAATCCAAGAAAGCAAGAGTCCCCACAGGACGCACTGACGTAATCAGGTGAAGCCACCCACATGGAAACCCAGCGTTCCAATTGGTTGGATTGTATTTTACCCCGAATGGCCAGTCAACGACCTCGAGTAGAGCAGCCAAGTTGACTCAGACGAGGCTCATTTTTACTTCGAATTGACGCAATTCACCTTGTATATAGTGCAGACCCGCCGTAAAATCGGCCGCATGGCCAAATGCTTATGAGCCTAATTTACGGGCCAAATTGTCGATCCCAAATGTTGAATGTTAGGACGTGCGCATGGATTCCAGCATCATCGGCAAGATAGAAAAGGCGAGGAGATACGCAGAAGAGAAGGAACGAGTATCCATCTTTCAATTTTCGGCCACATTTCAAGGCAACCACAACTATTACCAAGTACGCTTCGATTCCGGGTTTTGGCACTGCGAGTGCCATTTTTTCGCCACCCGGGCCTTATGTAGCCACACAATGGCGTTGCAAAGGATGCTGGAAGCCATGCTTACCAAACACGAAGAAGCGGTGGAAGCCAGGTGAAATTTGCCATCCACTGCGGAATTAGAGCCACGAAACATAGAGAGAGGTCACGGTAGAAAACCCGTGACCTCTCTCTATGTTTCGTGTTTATCTGGCCTTGGGAGCACCATACTAGACGATCAAAGCAAGGCACGCCGCTATGGAGCGTCTCTAAGATCCACGCGGCAGGGACAAACCGGCTATAATAGCAGTCCGTCGCCGTTGCCGGGCGGGATGGAGCCTATACCTCTGTGAGATGTTGGTGTCTCTGGTCGAGAAATACGCGTTACTCCCCGATGAGATCGATCGCCGCAGCTTGGAGGCTGTCGAAAACTGCCTGCCGCCATTGAACGGCCTAGACGGGGCCGAGCGCTACGTGGTCAGACGGATCGTGCGGGCCGAAGGGGATCCCGATATCGCGAACCTAGTGGGTTTCAGCCCAGGAGCGGTGGAACAAGGCATACGGGCTGTCCGTTCTGGAGCGGATGTGTTGACCGACGTCCGCATGGTGGAGGTAGGAATTTCCAAAGCCCTTTTGGGCCGCTGCGGGGTGACCACTCTCTGCGCCATCGACAGTACCGAGACGGTAGAGCGGGCGCAAAAAGACGGTACTACAAGGTCGGCTGCAGCCATCCGGCAACTAACGCCCCATCTCGACCGCTCGATAGCCGTGGTTGGCAACGCTCCGACAGCACTGCTGGCTCTACTGGATCTGGTACGGGGTGGAGAGGTAAATCCGGCCTTGATCATCGGAATGCCGGTGGGGTTTATTGCGTGTTCCGAGTCGAAACTAGAACTGGCCAAGACCGACGTCCCTTACATTGCCGTTTGGGGGCGCCGTGGCGGCAGTTCGGCGGCGGCAGCCACCGTGAACGCACTGCTGGGCTTGGCCCTACAAGAGGCAACTGTGTGACGACTGGACCCGATAAGCGCGCGGTAGATACCTCCGAATGGGGGGTTGTTTTGTTGGCTCACGGCAGTCAGCGAGGCGCCAGTAGGATGGAATGCTCCTGCAGTTGGCGCGAAGCGGAAATCCCAGCCTGGTGCCGTGACTGCCCCTCCACTCCCATAGGCCTCAATCAGGCGGCCAAAAGTCTACAGCAAGCACTTGGAATCGCCGAAGAACAGATCGTGTTGTCCTGCCTCGAGTTTATCGAGCCTCATCCGCACGAAGCTGTTCGGTTATTGGGTGAGCGGGGGTTCGATCGGGTGGTGGTGATGCCTTTCTTGCTGGGCAACGGCAAGCACGCCACAATTGAGCTGGACGAAACAATGGAAGACATACGCGACCACTCTCAAGGACTGGAACTACATCTAGCAGAAGGCTTCGGCCCGGATCCAACGCTGGCTGGCCTAGTGGCCCAGAGGGTCAACGAGGTCAAAGGCCCCCACGGCAGTTCACCCTACGGGGTCCTGCTAGTGAAGGCAGGGACCAAAAGCGAGTACGACGACTGCGTATGGCTGGAGGAATTGGGCGCTTTGGTGGAAGGCCAACTTGGTCCAGAGTACGCGATCGCCGTCGCCCAATCACACTACGGTAACCCAACCATGGACGACGCGGCGGTCAAACTGGTGGAAACGCGCCTGGTTTCCACCATAGTCTGCGTGCCCTACCTCTTTTTCCCGGGGCTGATACTGCACCGTAACGTCTTAGGCGGTCTCGACACGATTCAGCAACGCTACCCTAATGTCAGTATAGCGGTCACAGCACCATTGGGTATAAACAAACAAATTGTAGCGGTCACCGCCGACCGGGTCCGGACGGCGTGGAACAACGCCGTCACCACCTGAACCGGTTCAGGGCCGGATGCACGCGCACCGGTCTTGCCGTTACAGTAACTGGCGTACTAATGAGCAAAACCCCCACCGAAAACGAACTACCCGAGAGCGACTACAGCCGCCAGACCGTTCGTGGCAAAGGCCTGCGCACCGGTTACACCACCGGCTCCTGTGCCGCCGCCGCGTCCAAGGCGGCCGCGACCACGTTACTCACCGGCGACAGCGTCGAAAGCGTCACCATCCACCTACCGGTGGGCAAGGACGTCGAATTCCAGGTCCATCGCTGCAAAAGTTCCTCCGATGGCCAAAGCGTTCTTTGTTCGGTGATCAAGGATGGAGGCGACGACCCAGACGTCACACACGGCGCTGAAATTTGTTCCACCGTGTCGCTCAGCTCCGGACCTTCTGGAACAGTCCTTATCAGCGGCGGCCCCGGCGTAGGCACTGTCACCATGCCCGGCACAGGCATCGAAGTAGGCGAGCCGGCGGTAACCAGAGTCCCACGCCGGATGATAACTGAATCGGTATTGGAAGCAGTCGTCGCTCACGGATCGTCCGGAAAACAACAGGTGAAGGTGGAAATCTCAATTCCAGACGGCGAAGAGATCGCCCGAAAGACCACCAACGCCCGCTTGGGTGTCATCGGCGGACTTTCTATTCTCGGCAGCACCGGCGTAGTTCAGCCCTACTCGACCGCCGCCTGGCGTGCCAGTGTCCACCTAGCCATCGACGTGGCTGCTGCCAATGGGCTAAGCCACGTTGTGCTTTCCACCGGCACCCAGAGCGAGGCCTTTGCCAAAACCCACTTGGATCTGCCCGAAATGGCCTACATCGAAACGGGTATTTTCAGCGGGCCCTCGCTCAAACGGTGCGTGATGCGAGGGTTTCCTCGTGCGACTCACGTGGGAATGATCGGCAAATTCTCCAAGATGGCGATGGGCTATTTCGTTACTCACGTCGCAGGAAACCAGGTCGACACCGGCTTCCTGTCAGACCTGGCCCGCGAATGCGGAGCGCCAGACGTTGTCCAGAAGGAAATGCGCAAGGCCACCTCCGGGCGTCACTTCCAGGAAATCGCCCAGGCCCACGGCCAAATGTCCCTTTTCCCGGAGTTATGCCAACGTGTCTGCGACGAGAGCCACAAGCTGTTAGGTGACGACGCCGGTTCGCTGGTAGTAGACGCCTTGTGTTTCGACTTCGACGGGACTCTACTGGGACACGCTTCGACTTCTCCGGCGGGGGTGCCCCTAATTTCATCGCCTGGAGCACCCTCGAATGGTTAAGGAATTGGAAGATAAGGCACCGGCGGGAGCATCCATTCGCCGGTCCCGGCCGCTGGGTCTACCAGATGACGCCTTCCAACAACGTCGTCCTTTGCGGGGCCAGATTACCAAAGCCGAGGTGCGGGCCGTCAGCCTCTATTTCTTGGGGCTCCGGCACAACAGCGTAGTGTGGGATATAGGCGCCGGCACCGGGTCTGTGGCGATAGAGGCAGCCCTAATCTCCCACGAAGGCGACGTGTACGCCGTAGAAAGAAACATCGATAGCCTTCCGTTGCTCGAACAAAATATTGCCCGGTGGGGCGGCGGCAACATCAATTTGGTCTCCGGAGAAGCTCCCGAAATACTCGATGGGCTACCCGCGCCGGACTCGGTTTTTGTCGGTGGCAGCAGCGGCCGGTTGCCGGAAATTTTACACCACTGCGTAGGCCGGTTGAACCTCGGTGGGGCCATAGTAGTGAACCTGGCTGCTTTGGAGCGGACTCAGGAGGCGTACAAGCTGCTAAAAGACCTGGGGTTAGATACCGAGCTCGCGGTCGTCAGCGCCTCCAGAGGCAAAGAAATGCCGGACGGCGCTTTGAGACTAGAGTCCCTGAACCCTATATTCGTAGTATCCGCTAAGAGGAAGGCCTAGAAAGACCATTATGACCAGAGACGAACCACGTCCGGTCATGGGACGACTTTACGGTGTGGGAGTCGGACCAGGGGACCCTGAACTGCTAACCGTACGGGCC
Organism: uncultured Dehalococcoidia bacterium; assembly: GCA_964645515.1. Classification (GTDB taxonomy): domain Bacteria; phylum Chloroflexota; class Dehalococcoidia; order Lucifugimonadales; family UBA3495; genus VXOI01. Next base: position 6,226 of record CAZYBD010000151.1, read on the forward strand.
CAAAAAGTGTTGCAACAGGTCCCGGTAATTTGCGTGCCTCAGGCAGCAAACCGAAACGATAGCATTGCCCTCGGAATCGTACAGGGACTATTGAGGCCTGAGCAGGAAATATTGAGGCTGCCATTTCCCACGGACGCTGCCGACGCAGCGTCCGTGGTCTGGCGGGCCGCGTCAGGAATGGTGGCCCAGAGATTGGAGCGAGGCCAAGACGCAGCATTTATCACAGAAGGGGACCCCATGCTTTACAGCACGTTCTCCTACGTGCTGGCGGGCGTGGCGGAAATTTGCCCCACCGCGTCCATAGAAATAGTACCCGGTGTGTCTTCGGTTATGGCGGCGGCGGCCCGCGCTCAGGTACCATTGGCCACTCAAGAACAGCGGCTGGCCATTTTGCCCGCGGTCTACGGTATCGATGATCTGGCCGAGGTCGCCAGCGGGATTGACACGCTGGTGTTGATGAAGGTTAGCCCGATCTTGGTCCAAGCGCTGGCCAATTTGGAAGGGCTGGACCTAAAGGGCCGCAGTACCTTTGTGCGCCGGGTCACCACAGCGCGGGAGCGAGTGGTGTACGATCTGAGTGAGCTAGGGGACGAAGACTTGGACTATTTTTCGATATTGATCGTACAAAACCAGGTACCAACGAATGTTAAGGCACACCAACCATGACCGACAGCTACGGTAAAGTCTATATCATAGGCGGGGGGCCGGGCGACCCAGAGCTCCTCACCCTCAAGGCCAAACGAATTATCGAGTCGGCCGACTCTGTGATCTACGCCGACTCCTTGGTACATCCTTCAGTGGTGGAATTTGCCAGACCTGGGGCCGAGGTACACGGCAGCAAGGACCTGAACCTGGACAAGATCATGGCACTCACCCTGGAGGCAGTACGGGCCGGGAAGACCGTTGCCCGGATCCAGAGCGGCGATCCGGCCATCTACGGAGCTGTTTTGGAGCAGATTCGCATACTTGAACGGGAGGGTGTCCAATACGAAATAGTCCCCGGCGTGAGTTCCGCCTTTGCTGCCGCAGCGGCTTTAAAAACAGAGCTTACGGTGCCAGAGAGGTCTCAGACCATAATCCTCACAAGAGCGGCGGGGCGGGTTGCAATGCCTAACGGCGAAAAACTAAAGGACCTGGCTGCCCATGGTTGCTCACTGGTGATCTTCCTCAGCATCACCAGAATGACCCGCATCGTCCGTGACCTGCTGGTGGCAGGTTACAGCGAAGACACCCCTGTGGCAGTGGTCTATCGCGTATCCTGGCCAGACGAGCTTATAATCCGCGGGACCCTGGCAGACATCGCGGAAAAGGTGCGGGCCGCCAAGATTACGCTGCAGGCGCTGGTCATAGTCGGTGATGCCATTGACCCCAACTTAAAGCAGGAACCGCAGGGTGGCGAAGACGGGGCCGCGACCTCCCATCTCTACTCCTCCTCCTATACTCATCGGTACCGCAAGGCAGCCGCGCCCAAGAGCTGAAGATAGCCTCATGGCAGAACCCAATCACTCAACGGCCACCCATCATGGCACCGCCATAATCGCCCTCACCAAGAACGGTGCAAAGATGGCCCGTTCGCTGGCCCTAGCGCTAGCGGAGGGGGAGAACCTAGCACCCAGCCTATTACTGGAGCGCCGATTTTACTTGGAAGGCGAAACGGCAACTCCTTTCGATCTACCGGTGAGTCCCGTTGTCCAGCAGGCTTTCCAGGAGTTTTCCGGCCTGGTGATTTTTTTATCAGCCGGTGCCTGTGTCCGTTTACTAGCGCCGGTCTTGTCAGACAAACACCGGGACCCGGCTGTGGTCTGCGTCGACGATACCGCCAAGTTTTGTGTCAGTCTGCTTTCCGGGCACGTCGGTGGGGGAGACCGTCTAGCTCAGACCGTGGCTTCATACCTGGGGGCCACCCCTGTCATCACCTCGGCTTCCCATTCCTACGGTACGTTGGCGGTGGACCTGCTGGGGAGGGAGTTCGGTTGGCGTATTCAAGCCAGCCCTGAATCAATCACACGGGCAAGCGCCGCAGTAGTCAACCAACGACCAGTGGGGATATGCCAGGAAGCAGGCGAAACGGCCTGGTGGGATGGCGAGGAACCGCTGCCGGATAACGTTACGGTCTTCTCCACAATAGAAAAACTCGCCGATTCCGGGTGCGAAGCGTCGCTGGTTATTACCGACCGCATACTCCCAGTAGATTGGATGCCGCCGGGCACCCACGGTGTTGTCTACCGACCCAAGACCCTAGTAGCGGGCATGGGCTGTCGCAAGGGAGTGCCAGTCCAAGAATTGGAATCCTTACTTTATGAAACTTTCGAGGAGAACTCTCTATCCCTCGATAGCCTAGGTTGTATCGCTACCGCGGAGCTTAAGCGCGGGGAGGAAGGACTAGTGCAACTGGCTGAACGCCGGGACGTCACTCTGGAGCATTACACCGCCGACCAACTCAATTCGCTTTACGAAGAACGTGGTCAGGATACCAGTGCTATCATGGCGCAATCACCTACTCCATCCAAAAAGGCTCATGAACTTGTGGGAGTGTGGGGCGTCGCCGAACCAGCCGCCATGCTTGCGTCCGGCAGAGGCCGGTTGTTGGTCGCCCGCAAGAAGACCGACCGCGCCACCATAGCCGTAGCCAGACGGTTTTATCCAGGGGGCGTTAAGTGAGCGCTCACCGCGGGAAAATCTACCTCGTCGGTCTTGGCCCTGGGGACGTCCAATATCTTGTTCCAGCGGGCTCCGACATCCTGGCAAGCAGCGACGTCGTGGTGGGCTACCGGGCCTATATCGAACAGATTTCCAGTCTGATTCACGGCAAAGAAATCGTCTCCATGGAATTGGGCCAAGAGCTGGAACGGGCGGCCGTCGCTGTCGACCTAGCCTACGACGGGCAAAGCGTGGCCGTTGTTTCCTCGGGAGACGCTGGAATTTACGGAATGGCCGCACCGGTGTTCCAGGTGCTCTCCACTCGTGATTGGGACGGACGAGCGCCTGAGGTAGAGACAGTGCCCGGAGTATCTGCCATGCAGGCCGCCGCCTCGATTCTGGGTGCGCCTTTGATGCAGGACTTCTGCGCAATTAGCCTGAGCGACCTGTTGACCCCTTGGGAGAAAATCCGGACGCGGTTGGAAGCCGCGGCCCGGGGCGACTTCGTAATAGCCCTGTACAACCCGCGCAGCCGGACACGTCAGATGCACCTGTTAGAAGCCCGGGAAATCATGCTAAAACACCTGGGCGGAGACACTCCAGTCGGGATCGTCGCCGATGCCTATCGCGACGGCCAGCGGGTCACCGTTACCGACCTAGAGCACTTGTCGGACTTGGCCCATACAGTGGATATGGTAACCATGGTGATCGTCGGTAACTCCACTTCTTACACCCAAAGCGGCCGCATGGTTACTCCCCGAGGCTACGAAGAAAAGGCACCGCCTGGAACCGCGTCGTAGGCATCGACGCGTTGGTAGAAGTGATGGAGACGTCTAGCACACTCATCCGGCGCCCGCCTAGCCCCCCGTAACCTAGCATGCCCAACCACGCCATGACGCCGCACCTATGCTGTACATTGTTGGAAGCTTAGGGAAGAAACCTAGACGGTATTCCCGAGCATCTAACCACTCTGGAACGCTCATCGCTCGAGATTGGATCATCGTCGAGGGTACCCGAAGCGCCTACGCCTAATGGTCCTAGTCGTCAGCGTCGCAGGCCGGTCACCCGGGGAAGATCGTCTGGCTCAGTTGGGTCAGCACCGATTGAGGACTATGCATGGTGAGGACGGCCATTGAGTCGTTGTGGTTCCTCGCCTCGGTGATGATATGCAGCCGGGCACCTTGGGAGACCTCTCTACCGATCTACAGCGCATCGTAATTGGAGTTGATCACCATATCTTTGGCCACTCCGTCATTGGTGGTGCTGGTGACAATATATCCGGCGCCCTCCAGAAGTCGAGTGACCCGGTCAATGGTGTCTTGTCGGCGGCCAACGACCACCAATCGCCTGTTCTGCTTCATCATATCGCGTCCCATCTACTCTCGCAGGCATCCTAACGCCGTTTATCGAGACCGGTCAACATGCAGTGCCTACCGGTATCAGCACGCCATACCGCGCAAAATGCGAACTCCCTATTGGACAAAGGGAGTTGGGTAGCTGCGTTCACCAAGGCCTGGTCTGATCGGCAGACTAGGGCGGTTAGGCCTTCGTTATCCCGTATATGGCTGCCTTTAGCTCATCTTTCCGGAAAGACTTGCTCAGAACGGGATTCTTGGTATATTTCAGGAAATCCTTGTACCGGGTCTGGCGGTGTCGTGCATGATAAAGATCGTCCGGATGGACTGAAACTCGTCGGAGTAGTCAAGCCTTCTATAGAGTCTCCGGCACCCGGCCCCGGCATTCTCAAGTCAAGCAACAGGAAATTGAATCTTAGTCCTGGGAAATAGTCCGGGCCCGCTAGACGGCCGAGGCCACATCCACTTTGTGCCCGCCAGCCCGGCTAGCGCCAAGAGGTCCCAACGGTTACAATCTATCGCACCTTCACGAGGCTGAGGAAGCAGACAGTCGTTGGAGCCGAGGATATGAGCACCCTTATCCGCAATGGACTCGTTTTCACCGCCGCGGACAGCTACACTGCGGACATACTAGTGGACGATGGCAAGATCAAGGCCATTGGCACCGACTTGGCAGCCGAGCCGGAAAGAACCATAGACGCCGCCGGAAAGTATGTAATCCCCGGCGGGATCGACCCTCACACTCACCTCGAATTTCCTTTCGCCGGTACCGTGTCTTCCGACGACTTCCGCACCGGCACCATCGCGGCCGCCTTCGGCGGCACCACAAGTATCGTCGACTTCGCCGTGCAGAGCCGTGGCCACGCACTTTCGGAGGCGCTCGAGGAGTGGCAGAAGAAAGGAGAAGGGAAAGCCGCCATCGACTATGGCTTTCACCTGATCATATTAGACCTGCCCGACTCCCGCCTGCCGGAACTGGACGACATGGTCCGGGCTGGAGTTACCAGTTTCAAGATGTTCATGGCCTATCCCGGCGCCGTCATGGTCGATGACGCCACCATATTCAAGGCCATGGGCCGCTCGGCCGACAACGGGTCTCTGGTCTGCCTCCACGCCGAACACGGGCAGGTTATCGATGTGTTAGTAAAGGCGGCTCTGGCTGATGGGAAGACCGAGCCCCGCTTCCACGCGCTGACCCGTCCGCCCACCACAGAAGCGGAGGCCACCCACCGTGCCATCCGCATGGCGCAGGTCGCCGGTGCCCCAGTCTATTTCGTCCACCTCAGTTGCTCCGAAGCGCTGCAGGAGGTCCAGTCTGCCCGCTCCACCCGCAACTACGTTTACGCCGAAACCTGCCCACACTACCTGACTCTCGACAACTCTATGTACAACCAGGAGGGGTTTGAGGGGGCCAAGTACGTTTTAACACCGCCGCTACGCGATCGCTGGCACCAAGAGGAGCTGTGGAAGGGTCTGCGGCGCAATGACCTCCAGGTGGTATCCACCGACCACTGCGCCTTCCGGTTTAGCGACCAAAAGACACTGGGCCGAAACGATTTCTCAAAGATTCCCAACGGCGGACCAGGAATCGAAAATCGGCTCAGCCTCCTGTATACCAACGGCGTGGTGCCCGGTATTTTGTCTATGAACCGGTTGGTACAGGTCTTTTCGACAACCCCAGCCCAGTTGTTCGGGCTCTTCCCTAGGAAGGGCACCATCGCAGCGGGTAGCGACGCCGACATAGTGATCTTCGACCCGGATGAAGAGTCCGTAATCACCGCCGGCGCCCATCATATGAACGTGGATTACAACCTTTACGAAGGCATGCGGGTCAAGGGTGTGCCTGAAATGGTTCTCTCCAACGGCAAGGTGATCGTAGACCACGGCCAATACACCGGCACGGCCGGCGACGGCCGGTTCCTAAGACGCGGGACTCAATAATAGTCGGGGCCGACCTAGCGACCGGCCCGGCCGCCGTGCAAATATCGTACTCGGCAAATCTTTGTAGGGTGGCACTCAAAATTAACCCAGACCGTTCTGAGGGAACTTTTCGAACCAGCATTTTGAAGAGTGGGGCCTTCGCATGGCCTCAAGGCGAACAGGCCAAGAAACCAGGGGCGGTCATGATTATGGCGGAAACCAGGACTGTCGAACGTCTGCGGGCCTCATACGGTGATGTGACCTATGACACCCAACATTTCGAGAATTATCAAGGCTTTCACACCGGGACGGTAGAACGTTGCCTGCAGGCCCGAAATTCGAGGGTTAATCGGAGAGAAACATGGTCAGGACAGTCCGCGGAGGTCTGATTCAAGCCAGTGTGGGGTCGGGCGCCCCGAGCGAACCGTTGCGTTTGAAACGGTTCATGCTGGACAAGCATGTGGCCTTGATTAACGAGGCCGCAGCCAAGGGCGTAGAAGTGTTGTGCCTTCAGGAGTTGTTCTACGGACCTTACTTCCCGGCGGAACAGGACGTCAAATGGTACAGTCTGGTCGAGCAAGTCCCCGACGGCCCTACAGTCCGGGCCATGCAGGAATTGGCGAAAAGACACCAGATGGTCATGATCGTCCCCATCTATGAAGAAGAAATCTCGGGTCTCTACTACAACACCGCGGCGGTGTTGGACTCCGATGGGACGTATCTGGGAAAGTATAGAAAAACCCATCTACCGCAACTGCATCCGGGCTTCTGGGAGAAGTTCTACTTCCGACCCGGGAACTCGGGTTATCCCGTATTCAATACTAGCAAAGGGACCATTGGCGTCTACATTTGTTACGATCGTCATTTCCCAGAGGGGGCTAGGGCCCTGGGTCTGGCCGGGGCTGAGATAGTATTTAACCCTTCAGCCACGGTGGCTGGGCTCTCTGAGTACCTCTGGGAATTGGAACAACCAGCTCACGCCGTCGCCAACGGCTATTACGTGGGGGCCATCAACCGAGTCGGCGTCGAACAACCGTGGGAAATAGGCGAGTTCTACGGTAAGAGCTACTTTTGTGACCCGCGAGGCAAGATTATTGCCCAGGGATCGCGGGACCAAGACGAGGTAATTGTCGCAGACATAGACCTGGACGAGATAGCAACGACCCGTTCCACCTGGCAGTTCTTCCGGGACCGCCGTCCCGACACCTATGGAGACCTGATCGCTCCGTAAGAACCAAAGTCCGTTCTCAAGAGGGACGACCAACCCTAGAGGGGCGTTTCCTCATAACAGTCCTTACGAGGAGATCAGCCACGAAGAATCTCTAATGAGATCCATTGATTGAGGTTCAATTCACGAAACAAGACCCTTCGTTGCGCTCAGGGTGACATGCAGTTTCACAATATTGAGGCACGGCCCCGCCAAGGGGTTACGTTAGAGGGGTGACACACGCCCCATTCTTTCCCAGGAGGGAAGTAGTTGATCGACGCTCCGACAATCGAACTTCCATCATTCCTAAACAGGGACTCTGTCATACAGCGTTTGGATAAGGTCTTGGACCCAGAACTAGACGAGTCCATAGTGAGATTGGGTTTCATAGAGTCGGTGCAAGGGGACGATAACGGTGGCGTTACCGTCGAGCTCCGGTTGCCCACCTATTGGTGCTCCGCCAATTTCTCCTATTTGATGGCCTCCGATATCCAGAGTGGACTGCTGGATCTACCAGGAGTCCGCGAGGTGTCGGTACGTTTGAGGGACCATTTCGCCAGCGCCGCCATCCAGTCCGGAGTAAGCACGAGAATACCTTTTGGTCAGGCCTTCCCGGAGGGAGGGCCGGACACCCTAGAGCAGACCCGCCAGCTCTTCCTGAGAAAGGGCTTCCTCACGCGCCAGGAGCTTTTGCTGCGACACCTGAAGGACACGGGTCTCTCATTCGAAGAGATTGCAGCGCTCTGCATATCGGATATCCGGTACGGCGAGACCAACTTTGAGGTGCTCCGGCCCAGCGGATGGTACGACTCAGCGGGAGAGGCTAGGGCCGCCCGGCGCTACTTGGAACGTCGGGCCGAGTTGGGCCTGGACTGCTCAGAGACGGCACCACTTATTATCGAAGCCGGCGGAGCCACGATTCCGGCTGACACCCTAGAGACCTACTATAATCGGGTCCGCACCACTCGCCTGGCCATGGAAGCCAGCGGGTCGCTTTGCTCAGCCTTGCTGCAAGCCCGAAACGCGAACTACGAAGTCAACAATCTGACGACAAGCTAGAATGGAGCAACGATGTACAACGTAAACGGAGAGAACATTTTCGTGGTGGACGGGCACATGCACTTCTGGGACGCCGGTCCTGACAACCACCGTAACGAGTACGGTTACGGCTGGATCAAATGTTTCTACGACTACCACACCGCACTGAGTCCAGCCGAATATGTATGGGACTTCGATAAGTATTGCAACTACGGCGAAGAGGCGCTGGTGAAAGACGAATTCATCGATGGCTACGTTGATGTCGGAATTCTCAACTCAACCTACCTGTACGAGTTTTACAAGACCGGCTTCAATACCCACCAGAAGAACAACGAGGTGAAGCAAAAGCACCCAGACCGGTTCATCCTATGCGGATCCTTCGACCCCAGAGCGGAAGAGGCCGGATTGGACGAATTCCGAACTATGGTCAGAGACTACCCCGTCCAGGGTCTCAAGCTTTACACCGCAGAGTGGCGGGGCGAGTCGAAAGGCTGGCGCCTAAACGACCCCTGGGCCTACAAATATCTGGAACTGGCACAGGAATCAGGGATTAAGAACATCCACGTCCATAAGGGCCCCACTATTTATCCGCTTAGCATGGACGCCTTTGACGTGAAAGACGTCGACTACGCCGCCACTGACTTCCCGGAATTGAATTTCATCATTGAGCACGTCGGCCTGCCCAGGTTGGACGACTTCTGTTGGATCGCCTCCCAAGAACCCAATGTCTACGCCGGCACGTCGGTTGCCATGGCATTTATCAAATCCCGCCCCAAATATTACGCTGAAATAATGGCCAACTTGCTGTTCTGGTTGGGAGAGGACCGGATATTGTTCGGCAGCGACTACGCCATCTGGAGCCCCAAATGGATCATAGACAGTTTCATACCGTTCCAACTGCCGGATGAAATTCGCGAGGAGTTCAAGGTCGAATTGACCCCGGAGATCAAGCGAAAGATTTTGGGAGGGAACGCCGCCAGACTATACGGGATCGACATACCGACCCGCCAGACAAAGCTGGCCAACGACGAGATCGGAGTGCGGCTGGCGGGCGCCGTGTGAGCATGCTACCCAGGATCACCGCCGCCCCGATAGTGCATCTTGATTAGATCGGCAACTCGAGGAGGGCGAATATGACTTCAGACCAAGCAAGCGCCATGGCCGCCAGACTGGAGGAGTTGGAGCGGCGCGTCCACGACCTTGAAGGTGCGGACGAAATCAGAAACCTGAAGGCAACCTACGCCGCCGCCTGCGATGACAACTATAACCCCGACAAAATCGCCCAGCTCTTCGTAGAAGACGCTATCTGGGAGAGCGAAGGCCTGGGCCATTTCGAAGGGCGTGAGGCCATACGAGAATTCTTTCAAAGCGCCTCGAATATTTTTGCCTTTGCTCTGCACTACGGCCTGAACCCCAAAATTGAGGTAACCGGAGACACTGCTCGCGCCAGATGGTACCTGTTCATGCCCTGCACCGTCAGAGAGGGCAACCGAGCTCTGTGGCGGGCCGGCATTGACGATGAAGAGTACGTCCGAGTAGACGGCGAGTGGAAGTTCAAGAGCAAAAAGTCCTCCCGGGTCTTCAACACGCCGTTTGAAGAGGGCTGGGCCAAAATACGCTTTGCCTAGGTGCTGCTGGTGCCAGCCGGGACGGTGTTTTATATGGTGATGATATCTATGGTCTGCGAAGCTCTCTGTTTATCATAAACTTAAAGGTTAATCTGGTATAACCGGGGAATCATTCGAGCCACTCCAGAGTAGCTCTGAGATATCGACTAACCCGGGTCCAAATCCTGAAGTTTCTGGTATATCTGGACGCGGTGGCGGTAGCAGTCGGCCACATAGACCGCATTATCCTGGTCCACCTTCACGGAGACCGGACGGAAGAACCGTCTTTTGGGCTCGATATTCTGGGTCGCTAGGTCCAGTTTTTCCTCGATATCGGGATTAGCATCTAGGAAGTCTCTGGCCCACTTCGACGTCCCGGAGTGGCCGATAAGAATATCTTTGAACCGTCCGTCCGGATCAAAGACCTGCACCCGATCGTTCATCCAGTCGCAGACGTAGATGTCACCTTGGGCATCTACCGCAATCCCGTTGGGTCGGTTGAACTGGCCGTCGCGGGCACCTCTGCCACCAAAGCACATCAAGAAACGGCCCTCGGCGTCGAATTTCTGTACCCGATCGTTGCGCCAGTCAGTGACATAATGGTTGCCCGCCACGTCCATTGCGATACCCCAAGGCATGTTGAATTGGCCATCACCGCTACCGTAGCTGCCCCACTGGGCTAGGTATTGGCCCCGAGTCGTCAACTTTTGGACCCGGTGGTTGAGACTGTCCACCACGACCAAGTTATTGTCCGCGTCGAAGGTGATGCCGGTCGGGCGGTCCCACTGACCCTCACCTGTGCCGTATTCCCCGAAGGAGCGGACGAACCGCCCATCCACGTTGAAGACGCTGATCCGCTGGATGTGTTCGTCGCTCAGGTATAGCTGGTCGTGTCGGTCAAACTCGATGGAGTTCACCCAAGTGTACTGGCCGTCGCCTTCGCCCCATTCGGCGAACTGGTCCACGTATTCACCGTCCTTAGTGCATTTGGTTACGCGCACGGCTTCCGGTTGGTTGGGTTTGGCTCGGTTTGCCACGTACAGCAAGTTGTCCGAGCCTAGGGCGATGGAATAAGGCCCGCTAAAACCGGGACCCGCTGCGGACAGAAGACCGATTGAGTCGTGATACCGGAAATGTCCACGGACCGACAATTCTTCTTGAATCCGAATGGTCATGGTGGTCTCCATTTAAGGAAGTTCTTTGACGAGCTCGGGAATAACGGTGACCCTCAAACTCCGTCCGTGGCAGCTGTCATAATCCGTTTGTGGCAGTTCTCGTGGCTCGGTAGTAATGCACTTGCCGAACCATCCATCGATCACGAGAATTGGTACTCCCGAGTGGAACCGATCATTTTCATTGTCCAGAGGATCACTCGCTCCGCGTCCACACGGTCATCGGGCGTCACTGTGGTAACCGGACCATCCTTCCTTATTTTGTCCACCAAGTGTTGCCAGTTGATTTCGTGCAACCGGGCGTGGCCCATTAGTTCCAAGCAGCCATCGACCACTGCCTCAGGAGTCAAAACCGGACTGCGTTCCATCAATGCATCCACCATTGCCCGGACACCGGGCTTCTGGATGTCGCTCACATGATCCGCCACAAAATTTATTCGTTCCACTAAGCTGCCGCTGTCGACCCACTCTTTTCCGGCGTGCCAACCCTCTACTGAAGGCGGGTTGAGCAGGTCGTGACCCATGTAGCGGCAGCTGAGAGCAGTATCGAAGATGCCACGCCGCGGGAATTTGAAATCGCCCAGCAGATGCAACGTGTCCACCACCACTTCCGCCGGGCTCTTTACTTTGGCGAAAAGGGCGGCGTCTGACTTGAAGAAGTCTGAGTTGAACAAGACCTGGAGCACCGACCTGATATCGTATCCCGAGCGGAAGTACTCTTCTTCCTGGACCTTAATCGACTCTAGGTCGGCCGGCGGCGTATGTTGCCAAGCCGGGACGTGGGGCTCATCAGCCACAAAAAAGCTGTAGAGATGCCGGCAGATGAACCGGGCCGTGGCCGGCTGTTTTACCAGGATGTCGATCACGTCTTCCCCATTCCAGTGTCCTGTCTGACCTAAGACCGTCTTTTCGCCGTCGTCGTGATCGTCGGGCAAATAGCGAAACAGCCAAGGAACCTTCCCGTAGGGCACCGACGAAACGTTGTCGTCATCGATGGTCCAACCAGTGAAGGCGCGGGCAACCTCTTTGACGTCGTCCTCAGTGTAGTTCTCGCGGCCGTCCATACCCACGCCCATGGTGAAGAGCTCCAGTAACTCGCGACCCCAGTTCTCGTTTGGCTCGTCCTTGTGATTGAAGTTGTTGTCCAACCAGAAAATCATCGCCGGGTC
>CAZYBD010000152.1:0-2588 GCA_964645515.1 uncultured Dehalococcoidia bacterium
GCACCGATGTCCTGCGCGAACTGAATCTGATTACCGAAGAGTTTGGTCACTTAGGTGGCCTGGGGCGAAAATTAGAATCCCCCCGGTTGCCCCATTTGATCGGGGATTCCGGGGGGATTCAGTTTTCCGTTGGTGTTCCTGTGTTTGTCGAGGGCCAGCTAGTCGTCGCCGTGGGCGCCCTCCACGGTTGCGGTTTCTTCCTCGTACGGCTTGCCTGTGGCGGGGTTTACCTCGAATGAACTGGGCAACTCCAACTCTTTGGCGATTTCTTTCACCGCCGGAATTACTTCCTCGCCCATGAGGCGCAAGCTACGCATGGCGTCGTCGTGGGTCATGGCGCCATCGCCGTCCCAGAAGAAAATGCTGCCAGGGCGCAGGTACTCCAAAACGTGGCGTATTTTGGGGATAACTGTGTTAGGAGTGCCAGAGATGATCGTGTAGTCTTTTATCTGCTGCTCGTAGGGCCGGCCCAGAACGCCATTGACGCCGCCCCGAGTTGCGGTGGCGAAAGCCTGGGTGGGCAGGACCCGCTTGCGGGATGTAAGGCCGGGAAGGTTGGCCAAGGCCGGGTTCACCGTACCCTCATTGCCAGCGAGGAACGGGTTGCTGGGGCCTTGAACGAATTTTCGCCCGGCCTCTTCTGCCAATTCCTCGGTTTCGTCCACATGGACCTTCCAGACGTATCCCAAGTTTTGCGGTCCTGATTCGTAGCCGAGTTCGGCCGCCCGGTCGTGGTACAACTGGAACGCTTTCTGAGTCGGCTCCAGTTCGGTGGACAACATAATGTATGGAATTCGCTTCTCGGCGGCCCACAATAGAGAGTCGCGGCTCACCACGCCCGGCAGCCATATCTGCGGGTGCGGCTTCTGGTAGGGGCGTGCCCAGGGGTTTACGTGCCGGTACTGGAAGTGTTTTCCTTCCCACCGGAACGGGCCGGGAGTCGTCCAGGCTTTGACAATAAACTCGTGGGCCTCTTGGAAACGTTCCCAGTTATAAGCGGGCGGAGCGTTGTGGGCTACGCTCTCCCTCCCGGTGCCCCTAACCCAGCCGGAGACCAAGCGTCCGTTGGAAATCATGTCTATCATCGAAAGTTGTTCCACCAGCCAGAGAGGGTCGTCCCAGATGGGCAGGATGTTGCCCAAGAGAACTATTTTCGCTCGTTTGGTGATGCGGGCTAGGATGGAGGCTTCGACGTTCATGGCCCCGCCCATACAAAAGGCAGCGCCGTGGTGCTCGTTCAGCATCAGTCCGTCGAAGCCCATCTCCTCGGCATAGCACTTCTCGTCCAGGTACCGATTGTAGAGTTGGGCGCCGAGCCGAGAGTCATATATCTCGTTGCTAACGGTCAGGTCCATGATGGGCTTGCCAGTGGCCCCGAAAAAGCCTGAGTCGGGGTCTTGGTAGGGCCGCTCGGTGAAATAGCCGATATGCATAGTGTTCGTCCTCTACAAAGGGCCTCAAAGCAATCTTAGGTGTTGGGTGCCAGATGGTTGAGGCATTATAGCAGCCGAAGGTCAGAGTCGGACGGACACAGGCCCTTACCTACCGCCTTTTGAGGTTGAAGCATGGTTGCCGGGGATTATAGCGGGTGTACGCACTGCGGACTGACCGGGATTCACCCGGGACTCAGCGAGGCGTTTAGCCGAGGTAGTGGCGGTGCTGGTTGAGTGGAGACTTGGGCGGGGGAAGTGGTCGCAAGTTAGCTATGTTGGGAGTCTAGTATGTCATTTTGATGTAGTAGATAGTTGGCCTCTATGGCTGCCATGGTAAACAGATATGGCAACCCCATAGGGTCACATTTACCGGTTTTTAAGCCCGTTGCAATGCTAAGCACTGAAGCTAGTCTGGATCAATTTTTAGATACCTGTAGTGAATTAGTGCCATGCCCCAGCACTATGGAACTCACTACCGCAAGCCGTTACCGACTCTCGATTTGGTCTACGAACAGGCGGTAGATGATACGGGCGCCATTTTTGAGGTCCTCAACTGGCGCGCCTGCATTGATTCCGTGGAAATTGATCGGCGGACCTAATTCGCTGGTAAATAGCGCCCCAGCCGCGATCAATGTGTTGTGGCCTTTGGCATCGGTGCCTCCACCGATGGCTCGCGCTGGGGTTGGTTCGCCCATGACCCGCATATAGGCGTCCGCGACGATGCTAAAACTTTCGTTCTCAGGCAGCCGGATATCGGGCGGGGCGGCCGTCGACGTCTCCATAGCTACCGGGTGGCTCGCGCTGGTATTAAAATCAACGATCAGTTGGCTGAATACCTCCGAGAAAATGCTGCTCTCGCCCTTCAGCATCCCCTCTGATCCGCTCCAAGGGTGGCTGTGATGACCGATGGCGTACCGGATATCCAACTCCATCTGGACCAGGTCCGGTCTCGTGTATAACCTGGTGGCAGCGTAGGTCGTGCCGTTGCCCCTCTCGAATACCTCGTCATCACGCAGAAGCAACTCTGGGTGGTGCTCGCCAAACACCTTTGTCCCCCAGCCCCAGGCCAGGAAGCGGCACATCTCCCCGATCTCATTGGGTGCCAATTTGCCCTGGTCCACTAACCCGGCGAGAAAATTGGCCAGCGAAACCACC
>CAZYBD010000153.1:0-3011 GCA_964645515.1 uncultured Dehalococcoidia bacterium
ATCCAGCCGCTCGGCGTTGTTCGTGCCTAATTCGTGGTGGGCCGTGTGGGGATCGAACCCACGACACCCGGATTAAAAGTCCGGTGCTCTGCCTAACTGAGCTAACGGCCCTTGTGTGAATGTTGGGCCAGGCCCGAGGAGTGGGCCGTACGGCTGCTTGTGAAGGATCGCCCAAGCGTGTCGTATTGTATCATCGGTGACGTAGGCTTGGGTTGTGTCCTCGATCTTGCGTGCTTGGGATTGCCTGTGGTACGTTCGATTCGTAAGGCAACGCAGTATTGGAGGCAGAGTATGGGGTACAAGCCGAGTTACCTGGGGCACGTCAATATCTACGTCAGAAACGCCGAGGTCGCCAGACAGTGGTACGAGGACGTTCTCGGACTGCATACCTACGACTTCAAAGTCGGCCGCGCTGCATTCATGTCGGCCAACCTGGATGAGTCTCACGAAATTGCTCTGATGGAAGTCGGCGCCGACGCCGAAGGACCTAGGCAGAGCCAGGTGGGCCTGAACCACATGGCTTGGCGGATGGAGACTTTGGAAGATCTCAAAGATTTCTACAATAACCTGAAGGCCAAGAACGTGCCGGTGAAAAGCGTCTCGGACCATGGACTGTCCTTGGGAATATACCTGCAGGACCCCGATGGCAACGGTATTGAGGTCTATTACGAGACGCCCAGGGTCGAGTGGCACCGTCAGGACAACATCTTTATGGGCGACGACGGGCCCAAACACCAATTCCCTGGACCCTGGGACGAACTGCTGAAACCTGACGGCGTTTCCGCCTAACTCCAGTCATACGGAGAACCGATGCAAAGGGCGCCGACCAGGCGCCCTTTGCGTTTATCAGTGTCGCGGCGTGCGTGTTACTGGGTCATGGCGATGGCTTCAATTTCGATCAGCAGGTCTTTGTCTACCAGAGATTTGATTTCCACCAGGGTGCTGGCTGGGTATTCGGAATTGAAGAATTCACTCCGGACCTCGTGAATTGCCGCGAATTGGCTTTCCAGGTCGGTCACGAAAACGGTTACCTTAACCACATCGTCCATGGTGGCTCCGGACTCCGCCAGAATCGCCTGCACGTTTTCGAGTGTCTTTCTCGTCTGAGTTTTAATGTTGCCTTTACCCACTACTTGCCCGTCGACATCCCGGGCGACCTGGCCGGAGACAAACACTAGCCTACCCGCAGGGACCGAGATACCATGGGACATGATCCCTCTGGGGGTAGCGACTTTTGAACTGTGAAGGACAATTTTGGCCATCTCGGACCTCGGTGTGAAGGTTCGGCCGTCCTGCGCTTACGGCCGGACCTGCTACTTCCAGTCGCTGTCGGACGGCCAGATGTTGGAGCTGCCCCTACTTGCCCCCTGAATTCCTTCCACCCGTATGTCTTGAGTCGCGTCTCGGAACTTGATGAAATGGGGTGCTTCTGTATGGGCCTGGAAAGCGGCTTCGTCTTTGTAAACTTCGTAGAGCCAGACCCGGTTGGGGTCGCCGGCGTCCTGGATAACATCGAAACGCAGACAGCCTGGCTCGTTGTTGACGGACCCTTTGGCATCGTCGATGATAGCCTCAATGAACTCTGCCATGTGTCCATCTTTCACTTGGATTGGCGCGATAATAACGTACATCTCATCCCTCCGAAGCGGTTGGGATCAAGCCCAGGCGCATCGTACATTTTTTGAGCAGTAGTAGCAACGCCGGGGACACGACGGAGCAGTGCGTGCTAGCATCCAACTGTTCTTCCCGATCTTCTACTGACGAACAGGAGAGACAAATGCCTTCGCCGCGAATCATCAAGAATGACGATATCAGCCATCGCGAAACTTTGCCGGGAGTGACCGTTGCGGCCTACGTGACTAAAGAGGCCGGGGCGACGGAAATCTCGAGCGGGATCACCACCTTCTGCCCTGGCCGCTCCAACACCACTCATTATCACGACGCCGAAGAGTCGGTAATCGTCATCCAAGGAGAGGGGTTTCTGGTGATCAACGGTCAGGAAATCCGGGTGACGGCGAACGATGCGGCGTTCATAACTCCGGGAACACACCACCGGTTGATCAATACCGGTGATGAGCCGTTTAGGATTGCTTGGTCCTACGCCTCGGTGGACGTTTCCCGGACGCCGGTGGAAGATTAGGCTGTTAGTCTCCTAAGAGGCGCTTTGCCCGACTCACCGCCCTTTCTTCCACCGGCTGTGGCTGCGAAGTGGGGCGGCCTTGCAGCAGTGACGCCGTCATCGCGACGACTATAATCCCGGCCTGCGCCAAGAACGCGTAACGCAACCCGTCGGTGAAGGCGTTTTTCACCCCTCCCCCAGTCTCACCGCGTACCGCCTCTAGACTGGGCTCGAACCCCAGCGACGCCATTGTGGCGGTTACGATCGTGGTGGCGATGGCTAGGCTCACCACGTTGGCCGAGTTCCTCACCAAGTTGAGGAAGCCTGCCACCACACCGTAATTGGCTCTGGAAACGGCGCTCAATACCGAACTGGAGTTGGCCGAGTAGAAAAGCCCCATTCCGCCACTGGTCAGTGCGAGGCCCGAAATCACCACCCAGAGGGACGAATTTGCGGTTAACTGCGACAGTAATAGGAGTCCTACGGCACTGGCAGCAAGCCCACCTGCGGTGAAAGGTCGCCAACCGAACCTGTCGGACAATGTACCGCTTACCGAACCGAGGACCGCCATACTCAGTGCCCCCGGCACCACTACCAGTCCCGCCACCTTGGCGCTGTAGTCCAGAACGTTCTGGATATAGAACGGCGTTAGGAATAAGACCGACGACATACCAAGGAAGGTTAGGAAGGCCGCGGCAATCCCGAAAGAAAAAATCCTCAACTTGAAGAACCGCAAGTCCAACATCGGAGACCGCGTCCGGAGTTCCCACCATATGAAAACCCCCAAGAACGCCGCCGACACGGTGAAGGCGGTCAGAATCGGCACCGACGTCCACCCGGCTTTATGGGCGGTGGTCAGACCCAGCAGCAACGATACCAGGATTGTCGTCGA
>CAZYBD010000154.1:0-10478 GCA_964645515.1 uncultured Dehalococcoidia bacterium
GTAGACTACAGGTGCTCGAACTGGAAAGTAGAAACGCTCGCCGAACTGCCCACGGGAGTCGCGGAAGCTATCAGCGCTCCCTTATCTAACACCCATTTCAAGGAAAGAATATATTATAGGCAGTGAGGGGTGTCAACCGGAATTTGGGCGTAAATGCCCCGCCGAGCACACCTCCGAAATGGGCATTCGGTTACCGGAGTATTGAAGGTGTAGAGGACCTGCTGCAAGCACCATCGAAGCATCAGTTGATTCCATGGTTGAACTCTCTTGACATCGTCCCAAAAGCTTTGCTAGGATTCACGCACCATACATCGGCACGCGATGCGGATGCATGGTGCTTCCTGCTGCTGCTTAAAAGTAGGCAATTTTGTCCGCTTTGAGAAGGGGAAGATGGGGCAAAAGGAGACCCACAATACCGCGACCGGCCTGAGGCCAGGGCCGAAGCTTCCGCTTATGTTTTCAAGGTACAAGGGTCCGGTGGAAGAAGAACTCTACCGATCGGTGCCTGAGTTGACGGGTTCCGACGCGTATTTGTTGCTTCGATACCACCTCGGCTGGATCGACCAGCACGGAACCCCAGTGGAGTCACCCGCATCCCAAGGAAAAGCCCTCCGCCCCACTCTATGCTTGTTTGCTTGCGATGCCCTGGCCAATGATCCCACTCGAGCACTACCGGCCGCGGCGGCACTAGAATTGATCCACAACTTCTCGCTGATCCATGACGACATCCAGGACGGAGACATAGAGCGCCGGCACCAACCAACAGCCTGGAACGTTTGGGGCATGCCAAAAGCCCTGACTGCCGGAAATGCCATGCAGTGCACCGGCGACCTTTCGATGCTGAAAGTAGGGGTTTCCCCTCAGACCGTGCTGCGCGTGTCGGAAATTCTAACCGGGGCCTACCTAGAGATGATCCAGGGACAGTGCCTAGACCTGGCCTTCGAGGCTAGGACAGACATCACGTCCGATGAGTACCTCTACATGATAGCCTGCAAGACTGGGGCTCTTATCCGATGCGGACTAGAGATCGGTGCGCTGCTGGCCACCGAGGACGACGTCACCGTCGGAGCATTCGCCCAGTTCGGATCGAGTCTAGGTCAGGCCTTTCAAATTAGAGACGACTACCTAGGTATTTGGGGCGACCAAGCCACCACCGGCAAGTCGGCCGGTAACGACATCCGCCGCCGTAAGAAATCGTTCCCGGTTGTGTTCGCGTTGGAGCAGGCTAGAGGCCGGGCCCAAGACGACCTCTTTCGGATATACAGACAAGAAGAGTTAGAAGAAGACGACGTCCAGCGGGTGCTGGCAGTATTGAACGAAGTTGGCGCTCAAGACAACGCCCAGCGCTTGACTGACGCCGCCGCTAATCAAGCGCTGGAGGCGTTGGCCTCGGTCTCGTTGCCCGCATGGGCTCGCGCGGAGGCCGAGGAACTGGTGGACTTTTTGTCACGGCGAGAATTTTGAGGCGCGAACCTACACTAGAGGGCGGGAAGCCGGGCCCAAAGATCGGGAACGCCCTTAGTCAGAGCGACTAACGGACACTTTCGAGGTCATGACAATATGAAACGAGCCAAACGCCCCCTGGAGCTCTCTGTCCGCCTTGCCTTTTATCTGCTGAAGAACCGCCTGAGGGGACGGCGCAAATTTCCTTTGGTGACTATGTTGGAGCCGCTGGAAATGTGTAACCTGGCCTGTATCGGTTGTGGGCGCATCCGAGAATACAAACCGGTTCTGGACAAAATGATGACGGTGGAAACGGCAGTAGCCGCCGTCAAGGAATCGGGCGCGCCGATCGTCTCTATCGCCGGCGGAGAACCAACGATTCATCCCAAGATTGATGAGATCATAAATAACCTAGTCAAACAGAAGTACTTCGTCTATTGCTGCACCAACGGACTCTTGTTGGAACGCATCATGGACAAGGTGCCTCCTTCCAAATATCTATCTTGGGTGGTCCACCTGGACGGCATGGAGGAAAAGCACGACGAGTCGGTTGCCCGGGAAGGCGTTTTCAAGAAAGCCGTCGATGTCTTGGAAATGGCTCTGGATAGAGGATATCGAGTCTGCACCAACTCCACGGTGTTCCGCAACAGCGACGTATCCGACCTTTCCGAGATGTTCCGCTTGGTAGGCAATCTAGGAGTGGAAGGCTCCATGATTTCGCCTGGGTTCGACTTCGAGGACGCCCCTGACCAAGAGCTGTTTCTCACCAGGAAGGAGTCTCATTCGATCTTTCAGAAGTTGCTTGATCCGGAGACTTCCAAGGGCGCCCGCTTCTACAACAATCCCCTCTACCTCAACTTCCTCAAAGGAGAGCGGGAGTACCAATGCACGGCTTGGTCCAACCCCACCTACACGGTCATGGGCTGGCGGAAGCCTTGCTATCCGCTGGCCGACGAGCATGTGGAGCACATTGACCAGTTGTTCGACGACGGACTTTGGGACCACTACGGTGTCGGCAAAGACCCAAGGTGCGCCAACTGCATGATGCACTGCGGTTTCGAGTCGGCAACGATATTCACCGCGGTGCAAACGCCCAGAGACTGGGCCACATTGATTAAATCCGGGGCCGCCCACAAGGGCGGTATCACCGCCGCTTAGGAGACACAAGTTGTTGATCGTGGCGGCGAGCATGGGAGCCGAACTCACGGGGTTGCGCCGGGAGGCGGAAGAGTTCCAGGAGTCCAAAGACACCGTACTCCCTGTAGAGTTTCACCTATTGGGTGTCGGGCCAGACCGTTCAGGGGCTTCTTTGACGGAACTCTTGAACAAGAGAGAACCCGGCAAGAAAACGGACGGCGTCTTGTTGCTGGGGGTAGCCGGGGCGGTGACCCCAGGACTCGATACGGGGAGCCTCCTGCTGGCCAGCGGTTACGCGGTTGACGTCCCAGGCAGTAGCTCCGGCGCCGTAGTGCTTGAACCAGACGCTAAGATGCGAACTATGGCCGAGCAGGCTGCCGCCGAACTAGGTATGCCAGTCAACCTGGGGGCATCTTTGACTGTGGACCATTTGGTCGGAGGTCCCGAAGAGAAACAGGAGCTCCACGAAAAATATACCGTAGACAGCGTAAACATGGAGGACTACCGGGTGGCCGAAGCTGCCGCCAAGGCGGAAGTCCCGTTCTTGTCAGTGCGAGTGGTGCTAGATACCGCCTGGCAGCGGCTTCCCGACTATTTGCCCGGGCTTACCCGCTCCAGATATAGCGTGTTAACCAAAGTTCTAGGAATGCCGTGGCGCATTCCCACCCTGTGGCAGCTAAAAAACCAACTACTATTATGCCAGACAGTCATTACCCGGTTCGGGATGACCTATTTAAACCTGGAGACCAATCGACTACTGCAATGGAAGGCCCAGGTCACTGAAAGGACATTGTATTAGAGGCCCGTCACGGGCTCAGCGGCTAGATAGATGAAGATACTCGTAACCGGGGCCACCGGGTTTATCGGCGGGAATTTAGCCCAGAGGCTCTGGGGGCAGGGTCACGAGGTCCGGGCCTTGGTCCGACCAGAGAGCAACTATTTAACAATTCAGGACACCGGTATCCAAAAGGTTCCTGGAGACATTCTGGACCGGGCCTCGGTGGACGAGGCTGTAGCGGGGTGCGAAGCGGTGTTCCATTGCGCGGCCGCATACACCTTCTGGTCTGAGGACTCGCAGAAGGTGCGCCGAACCAATGTCTCAGGCACCAGGAATGTCATCGAAAGTGCGGTAGCGGCCGGCGTTTCTCGGGTCGTCTATACCAGCACCGTCTCCACCATTGGCCTGCCCAAACAGGGGCTGGGGGATGAGACTACCAAACTGGACCACCTAGGCCTGTACGGGCATTACAAGCAGTCCAAGTTCCAGGCTGAGCAGGAGGCACTGAGATTGGCTGAGCAGGGAGCGCCCGTGGTGGTGGTGAACCCCACCGCTCCGATCGGACCTTGGGACGTCAAACCCACCCCCACTGGGAAGATGGTGTTGGACTTCATGAAGCGGCGCATCCCAGCGTACCTGTCCACCGGGCTTAACGTGGTGGACGTCGCCGACGTGACCGAGGGACACATACTGGCTCTAGAACGCGGCAAGATAGGGGAAAGGTACATACTAGGCAACCAGAACATGACGTTAAAGGAATTATTCGCAAAGCTCAGCGAGATAACGGGATTCCCAGCGCCCCGACTACTTCTTCCTTACTGGCTTGTCATCGGCGCAGGATACCTGGACCGAACGTTTACCAGCGGGCTGCTCCGTCGTCAGCCGGCAATCCCGTTGGAGGGCATACTGGCATCCAAGAAAGCCGCTTGGGTTAGCTGCGATAAAGCGATTAAGGAACTGGGGCTTCCTCAAAGTCCGGTGAACGGTGCGTTGAAAAAGGCTGTCCAGTGGTTCGCCGAACACGAGTACGTTAAAGGATACGTAAAATTGGGGGCAGCTTAGGTCTTGGTGGCGAAATCTGACACTAGCGTCCGGGAAGATTTACAGCCGGCGGTCGACCGAGCGGTAGGGCGTTGTCATCAGTATTTTCGCGAGACACAGTACCCTGAAGGCTTCTGGTGGGGTGAACTCGAGTCAAACCCAACCATGGAAGCAGAGTACCTACTGTTGTGTCGTTTCTTAGGACGTGACGACCCGGAGCGCCGGAAGAAGGTGGCCAACCACATTCTAGGCAAGCAGCAGGACGACGGTTCCTGGGGTCAGTACTTTGAGGCCCCCGGCGACCTTAGCACGACGGTGGAATGCTATTTCGCATTAAAGCTAGCCGGATACTGTGCGGAATCTGGACCGCTGACCAAGGCCAAGGCATTTATTCTGAGCAAAGGCGGAGTCCCCAAAGTACGCGTTTTCACAAAGATCTGGCTTGCCTTGTTCGACCAGTGGGACTGGAAGGGGACGCCCAACATGCCGCCGGAATTAATCCTCTTCCCTTCGTGGGCGCCCTTTAACATCTACGAGTTCTCCAGCTGGGCTAGGGCGACCATTGTCCCCATGTTGATTATTCTTACCGACCGCCCGTACTGCCCAGTCCCGGAATCAGCCAACATCGACGAGCTTTTCCCCGGCGGTCGCGAAGCCACCGATTACGCTCTGCCCAAACCCAATGCAGGGTTGGGTTGGTCGAAGGCTTTGTACTGGGCCGACCGGCTGATCGGACTGTTTCAACGACTGCCAGTTCATCCGTTGAGAGGAACGGCCCGAAGAAAGATCGTTCAATGGGTCTTGGACCATCAGGAAGCGGACGGTGCTTGGGGCGGGATTCAACCTCCGTGGGTGTATTCGTTGATCGCCTTACACCATCTGGGTTACCCAGACGACCATGAAGTGATGAAACGAGGGTTTGAGGCGTTCGAAGGATTTGCCATTGAAGATGAGGACACATGCACTGTCCAGGCTTGTATCTCGCCGGTCTGGGACACCTGTTTGGCCCAAGTAGCGCTGTTGGACTCAGGTGTCGCACCCGACGACCCTATGGTCCAGCAGTCCACCAGGTGGCTTTTGGACAAACAGATTCTGGCCGGCGGCGACTGGCAGGTAAGGGCCCCCAAGACCAGTCCCGGCGGGTGGGCCTTCGAATTTCACAACGACAAATACCCCGATATCGACGACTCATCCGAAGTCATCATCGCACTGGATCTGGCCCGATTGGGCTCAGAGGAAGATTTTCGTCGCGCCGACGCCATAAAACGTGGCCTAGAGTGGATTGAAGGACTCCAATGCAAGAACGGAGGCTGGGCGGCATTCGACAAAGACAACAACAAAAAGCATCTGACCAAGTTGCCCTTCTCCGACTTTGGCGAGACCCTCGACCCTCCCAGTGTTGATGTGACTGCCCACGTTGTAGAGATGTACGGTAGGTTGAACTTCCCGGCCGACCACCCGCCCGTAAAGAGCGGGTATGAATATATCCTTAGCGAACAGGAACCCGACGGGTCTTGGTTCGGCCGGTGGGGCGTTAACTACGTCTACGGCACTGGAGCCGCATTGCCGGCTTTGGAAGCCATCGGCGAGGATATGTCCAGCCCTTGTACTAGGAAGGCAGTGGGCTGGCTGTTGGCACATCAGAATGAGGACGGAGGTTGGGGGGAGAGCTGCGGCTCATACGTCGACGACTCTCTACGGGGCGTTGGTCCAAGCACCGCATCTCAGACAGCTTGGGCGTTGCTGGCCCTCATATCCGCCGGAGAAGCCGTTAATGAGGCCTGTGAGCGAGGAGTGAAATACCTGGTTAACACCCAACTGGACGGCGGATTTTGGGATGAACCCTATTTTACCGGCACCGGGTTCCCTGGATATGGGGTGGGCGAAAGGCTGAAGACTTTGCCCAAACCCAATGATTTGGGTTTCCAGGGCTTGGATATGCCGGCGGGCTTCATGATTAACTACCACCTATACCGCAATTATTGGCCGCTATTGGCCCTGGGCCGGTTCACCCGGGCCTTAAAACGGCAGGAAAACCAATCACCCGCAGGTGCAGGGCCAACTAACCTTAGGGAGACGCGAGAGTGATCACTAAGTCCTTTTGTCTGCAGGTAACTACCAAATGTGCTCCGGAGTTCATCGATATCACTGAATGGGTCGAGGATTGCGTGGCGCATTCAGAGATACACAACGGTTTCGCTGTGGTATTCTCGAAGCACACCACGGCAGCCGTCAAGATAAACGAGAACGAGCCCCTGTTATTGGCCGACATGGCCGAGTTCCTGGAAAAAATCTGCCCTAGAGAAAACGGCTACCAGCACAACAATTTCGACATCCGAACAGTTAACATGACCGACGACGAGTCGCCCAACGGTCATGCCCATTTGCAGCACCTATTCATGGGCACCAGCGAGACTGTACCTATAATCGAGGGGCAAATGCAGTTCGGCACTTATCAGAGTGTGTTTTTCATCGAGTTGGATCACCCTCGCAACCGGGAAGTCATGCTCCAGGTGGTCGGAGAATAATATATTTATCGAATCTGGGCCCGGTCTAGTCGCGTCCTGGATCCTGCTCGATCTCAGGCGGCGATCCAAAACCAACTCCGGGGCATTGAAGTGGCACTCACCAGTAGCGCTCTCAACTCCCCTACTTCGGTACCATTGTTATGGCAGGCACAAAAACAGATCTTGAATTAGCCTACCGAGACTGCCGGACAATCACCCGCCGGGAAGCCAAGAATTTCTACTACGCCTTCTTGACTCTGGCTCCCGACAAGCGCCGGGCAATCTATGCAGCCTATTCTTTTTGCCGCTATTGTGACGACAGTGTGGATGAGGAGAACTCCAACGAGTCCAAGCTAAAAACACTGCCCCGTCTTAAATCGGAACTGGCGCAGACATTCGAGGGGAGGCCGGACAGTCCCGTTTTTCTGGCACTGGCCGACGTCGCCCGCCGCTACGATATTCCCCACCGGTATTTTCACGAAATAATAGAGGGCGTGGAAAGCGACCTGATCAAGACCCGCTACCATGACTTCGACGAGTTGCGGGAGTATTGTTACCGAGTGGCATCAGTTGTAGGCCTGATTTGCATCCACATCTTCGGCTACAAGAGCGCCGAAGCCAAAGAATACGCTGTGGACCTTGGTCTGGCCATGCAACTCACCAACATCATCCGAGACATCAAAGAAGATTTGGCGATGGGTCGAATTTACCTGCCTCAGGACGAGATGACCCGGTTCGGCTACTCCGAGGACATGCTGAAAGAAGGAATCCGAAACGAAGCCTTCATTGAACTTGCCCGGTTCCAAGCCGCCAGAGCTCGGAATTATTTCCAGAGCGGGTCCAAGCTGCTGCCCTACCTATCCAGACGCTCTCGTGCCTGCCCAGCGGTGCTGGGCGCCATCTACTCAAAGGTCTTGGGACGCATCGAAAAATCGGGATACGACGTGCTAGCAAAGCAACGCGTTTCCCTCAGTAAACCCGAAAAAGTCCGCATAATGGCCCAGACCTGGGCGTCCAGTATGCTTTCGCCCGCCAAATCCCCAAACTAGGACCACAGAGATAGGATGACGACGCCGGAAGGCAAAGTCGTGGCCGTCACAGGAGCTTCAGGCTACATCGGAGCACTATTGCTCCAACGTCTGGAGATCGAGCCCGGATTAAGAAAGATAGTAGCCTTCGACACCAGACCGCTGGCCGCTCCGATTCACAACATAGTGGCCTATCGCAGGGACCTGTCTGAGCCCATTCACGAAGACCTATCCGACCAAGGGACCAATACACTGGTCCACCTGGCCTTCAACAGCCACCGCGGTGCCAACCGTCGGGAAGTGGCGGCCATCCGGGAAGAGAACCTAAATACCTTGCGTACCGTATTGGAATCATGCCTCCGAAGCCATGTGGAACACCTGGTGTTTTTGAGCTCACACACGGTATATGGCGCCCACCCGGATAACCAGCTTCCGATTACAGAAGATACCCCGCTGCGGCCTTCCCAAGACTTCCCGTACGGTTACAACAAATACCAGTCGGAGTTGCTGCTGGAAGAGTTCCGCCAGGCGCAGCCGGGCCTCAAGATCACAGTATTGCGGCCTTCTGTAGTACTGGGGCCTGCGGCCACAACCACCGTTACCAATACGTTCTTCAAACCGTGGCTCCTTGGCGTTTTGGGCTACAACCCACCGTTGCAGTTTGTGTACGACGAGGACTTGGTCAGAGTATTGACCATCGTGATCTTGCAGAGCCTGGACGGCGTGTTCAACGTGGCTGGCAACGGGGTAGTCTACTATCGCGAACTGGCCAAAGCCATCGACAGCAGAATGATACGCCTTCCACCGTTCCTGGCGTACACCACCACCCAGTTGGCCTGGGATCTGGGCCTCCAAAAGGATGCTACCGCCGGAGGGCTGGACCTCATTCGTTGGCCTATACTCCTCAGTACTGCCAAGCTGCATCAGGCCACCGGCTACCGTTTCTGGCATACCTCAATAGAGGCGCTGACCGCCTTCGCCAACTCCAATTACCTCTATAAAGACCCAGTGCCCATTTGATTTTCCCAACAGAGTTGGTAGAGATCTCAGAGAACAATGAATTTCTCTGCGAACTCTATAAAAAACTAAGTGTCTCGTGACCACACCGCTCATCATCGACACCGACCCCGGAGTGGACGACGTGGTCGCCATTCTGATGGCGTTGGCGGCAACGGGAGCAGAGGTAGTAGGGCTTACCACGTCCGGTGGCAACGTCTCGCTGGCCCGGGCTACGCGGAACGCGCTGGCTCTGTTGCAAGCTGTAGGGCGGAGCGATGTGCCAGTGGCGAAGGGCGCGGCCCGGCCTCTGCAGAGACGGTTCAACCCTTCGGTGGCCTTCCACGGACCCGGCGGTCTGTCAGTACGGCTGCCCAATCCGGCGATCCAGCCAGCTAGAACAACAGCTACCGACTTCA
The DNA here is from genome assembly GCA_964645515.1 of uncultured Dehalococcoidia bacterium. GTDB lineage: Bacteria > Chloroflexota > Dehalococcoidia > Lucifugimonadales > UBA3495 > VXOI01. The sequence goes on from CAZYBD010000154.1 coordinate 9,350, forward strand.
TAGCAGAACATCTGATCAGCCGTCCCGGCGATATTACGGTTGTTGCCTTGGGACCGCTGACCAACCTGGCCAGATTACTAGAACGTCACCCGGACGCATTGGCCAAAGCCCGGCGCATCGTTGTCATGGGGGGCGCGGTCAACACGGCGGGCAATGTCACCCCCAAGGCCGAATTCAACTTCCACAGCGACCCAATCGCCGCCAGCAGAGTCCTCTCCAGCGACCTCACCATCACACTGGCTGACCTATCCGCCTGCCGTCAAGTAGCTGTCGACCGCCAGCAGGCCCTTTGCCTGTCCTCCCAGAATAACCCCATCGGGCAATTAGCCCTGCGCATCTTGAAAAACTGGTTTCGCCAGGACTCCAAGCGTGAAAAGTTCGAATTCTATGACCCCTTGGCGGTAGCGCTGGCGTTAGAGCCGAGTTTGGCCTCCGTGCTAAACGTGACTTTGGCCGTTGGATCCACCGTTTGCGAAGACTGGGGAGAGACCAAAGTCATATCAGGGACCGGCCGCGTCGCACTGGCCAGTGAGGTCGAAGCAGGCAGGTTCTTTGGATTACTGCGGGAAACGTTGAGTTGGGAAGGACTGTAGCAACCTAAAGCGCCGCTCGCCCGGCCGCCTCCGACCGCAGTATCGGGATGAGTTCTTTGCCATATTCTGCGGTATCTTGGAGGGGGTCGAATCCCCGGATCAGGACGGTGGTGCATCCGGCGTCGTAGTAGGCGAGAAGGGACTCCGCTACTTGCGCAGCGGTGCCAACAAGGGCGGTGGTGCTCCCGGCGGCTCCGGTGGCCGCGGCTATGGGCATCCAGAGGCGTTGGTCGTGGAGTTCGCCCTTGGCCGCGAACTCCAACAGGCGTTTGGAACCCACTGACTGCAGGCGTGCCGGCCTGGATGGACCTACCGTTTCTCCCAACGAGCCCCTTACTCGTTCCAGGATGGTGTGGGCCCGCTCCCAGGCTTCCCTCTCGGTGTCGCCTAATATCGGGCGCACCGAAACACTGAACCGGACTGATCGGCTATATTTAGCTGCCCTGGACCGAATGTCGGCGATCTGCTCTTTAATGGCGGCCAGTGGCTCGCCCCACAGGGCATACACGTCGGCCCGTTTTGCCCCCACCTCTTTG
>CAZYBD010000155.1:0-2501 GCA_964645515.1 uncultured Dehalococcoidia bacterium
CCGTCTATTAAACGGGGTCCAGGTCGGCTGAAATAGACGTGATCAATTAGGTACACCTCGCCTCGAACCACCGCAGGGATTTCCCTCCAAGCCGGCTGCAACGCTATCCACGGCACCTCTCGAAGGTTCCGCGGAATATCGGAAGAACACAAGTCAACAAACAACTTTTCCGGGGCCTCGGCGAGTACCTCGTTCCACGATACTCTTCTTGCTGGACACCCAGGTTGCAACAGTGACTGCTTGCCACCGGCAGCCCGCAGAAGGTCCGGAATCCAGTGCCCCCCCAGAACCAAAGGGTTTATCCCCTCCACCGAAAATACCTTGGGTCGTGAGACATTCCCTCCCAGGTTGTCCTCCACGGCGGCAATTCTTCGTTGAAACGAAGAGACCAGCCGATAGGCTTCTAAATCCGTCCCGCACGCGCTACCGATCTGGCGGATAGAGCTCAGCACATCTCCCAGCGTCTTTGGTGTGAGTACCAGAATCCTGGGTTGTATTTCCATGCCGACGACGACCCCGGAGACTTCCCCAACATCGACTTCACAGACGTGACAAATGTCCTGGGTAAGAATGACGTCCGGCGATTCTCGTATTAACCAATCGCGGTCTAGCTCGTAGGGGTTTTCCCCACGGGCCAAAAGGTCTTTCATCGCAGCTTCTACTTCGTCACTGGAAAGCAAGGACGAGTCGATTTTGCTCTTGCTGACCACCCGTTTGGCCCCGGCCTCCGGAGGATAGTCACAAAGGTCACTGACGCCGACGATCTGATCGCCCAGTCCCAGAGCAAACAATACCTCAGTCCCGCTTGGCAGCAAGGAACAAATTTTCATCACTATTTACCCTTTTCATCTAGCCGGAAGTCACCTTGGAAGGACCATTGTACGCTCCAAGTTGGGCCTACGATGTAGTATAGTCAACGGCTGGAGGCTTAGTTCCTTCTTCTCGTTTCTTTCTCGTTGCCCAACGTGAGTGGGCAGAGACTAACCTTCGAACCGGTTTCACGACTGTTAATGGGCCAATGGACCCTTTCGATGCCGCGTAAAAACTACCTAACTAAGCCAATCGTACTACTGGGCGACTCCCCCTAGATGGCCCGGTCTTCGGCAAAAGAGGCTTGGAGTAGCCTGGCCTTAATACGGCTCAACGCTTTCAGTTTTGGGATCACCGGCTTCATTCTGGCAATGGATACTGTGATCCTTCCTGTCTTTGTCTTGACCATCTCCCCTGAAGGGCTCAAGAACACATACCTAGCAATCCTGGGAATCAGCGGCCTGGCCATGGCAGCCCTAGTGCAACCATTGGTTGGGAGACTCAGCGACCGGACACGTTCCATATTGGGCAGGCGGGTCCCGTTTTTGATTTGGGGGACGTTGTTTGTATGCGCTAGCCTGGCGGGCATACGGTTGGCCCCCAATTTTTTTGTGCTATTGGGCGTTTGGATTTTTATCCAAGCTAACGTTAATATCGCATACGCACCTGGCTTGGCCCTTATCCGCGACCTAGTTCCAGTGGACCGGATCGGCGTCGCCTCGTCGTTGAAAATTATGTCAGACGCGGCCGGTGGGATGGCTTTAATTGCGGTCAGTGGAGCGATGATTGCCAACGAAAGCACAGGAGCCCTTATCGACTGGAAGTGGCTGACCCTGGCGATCCTGGGGGTCTGTCTGATCGCAGGTGTTGGCGTGACTTCGGCAACCGTGGTGTCCAGGGAATTTCAATACCCCAGGCTACGACCTCCCCGAAATGACCCGGCCGAGTCCCCGGTAATGAACCCTCAACTGGGCCTTTTCCTGATTTCGCGGCTCCTCATGATAACTTCCATTGCTGCTTTTCAAACCTACGGATTATTTTTCTTGCGGGACGTGGTCGGTCTTGCCGAACCGGCTCAGGCCCTGGGGCGAATGATTCTGGTAATCGGCGGCGCGTTGGCAGTGGCGGTTTACGCTTCCGGGTGGGTCTCGGACCGCGTGGGACGGAAACCTGTCGTGATTGCCGGAGCCGCTGGCGCTGCACTCAGCACTATGTGGATGCTCACTGCAGAGACTTCGATGGGCGTATTGATAATCGCAAGCGTAATCGGCGCTTCCGTGGGAACTCTGCTCAGCGCCAACTGGGCCTTGGCCAACGAATTGGGTAGCCAAAGGCAAGCCGGTCTGCATATGGGAATCGTGAATCTGGCGACCATCGGAGGGTCGGCGCTGGCCAAATTGCTTGGCCCAGGGATAGACCTACTCAACAAGGCTTCCGAAAATCTCGGGTACCAGACTCTGCTCATTGGCTGCGCCGGATTGTTCCTGGCCGGGGCTATAATTCTCATGCCGGTCAAGACAGGGTGGTTGGGAAATATAGAGGCCGAGCCAAGGGACCCAGATTAGGCGCAGGCTCTTAGGTGGTCCCTGCTTTTTGGACGAACTCGGTAGCGCCGCGGGCAACCCACCCGTTCCAAGACGTCATAAGGAACCTGACCCCCATGCCCACAAAACGGGGCATGTTGTCGTCGT